>DASQFA010000139.1:0-4865 GCA_035633375.1 Rubrivivax sp. | reverse complement strand
AGCGGGGAGGCATGTGGCGTGCTCTTGCTGCAGCCGCGCAACAGCGTGCCGCTGGCTGGCCCGCACATCGCGGCGCAATGCGGTGCGCCGGCCACACCGAGCATCAACGCACTGAGGAAGAGCGCGAAGTCCATGAGCTGCGGATGGGCCTGCCGTGCTCAACGCGTGTGCGCGTCGACAGGCCTATCGCGGTTGATGTCGTCGGCACTGCGGCACAAGAGCAGCGACAGCGCGCCGCCGACGGCAATCACCGCCCAGAACAGAAAAAAGGCCAGCGTATAGACGGCGCGCGGCCCGAGATCCAGCGTGTCTCCACCGAACCAGCGCAGGCTTTCGGGATCGACCAGCGCAAAGACCACCATCTCGAGCACGGCCGCCATCAGGAACGCCGACCACAACACACTCATGCAACGTTGGCCCAGCGTCATTTCGCCCATGGTGTGGCTGCCGGCATGAAGGCTCAAGGCCTGGGCGTCGCTGCATGGTTGCGCCCCTGCACCGCGGGCAACTTGGAGGCCTCGGTGGCCGCCGGGTTGCGCGGTGTCTCCGTCAGCACCTCTTCGGCCCCGGACACCGCGATCACGGCAGTGACCAGCGATGCCACCACCACCGCCAGCGGCCCGCCCACGACCAGCCAGACGAAACCGACGCGCCACCAGGGTGTGGCTGGAGTTTGAGTTTCAATCGGGGAACGCGGGGTGGGTGTGGACATGAGGGCACTCGCAAGCAGGATTATCGAATCAGCGCGGCACGACGAAGGTGGATTTCTCGGTCGCGGTGGTGGTTTCTTCCTGCGGATCCTTTGGCAGGCGCTCGACCTTGAAGCCAATCGCATGCGCCCCGGGCCCGCTGTCGGCAGCGGTCTGCGCAGGAACGCGCACCGAGACGGTCATCCAGCGGGCTTGCGCGGGCAAGACCTCGACCGTATCCGTTCCGTCGAGAGTGATGCCGGGCAGGCCCGTCACCACGACCTTGTAGCGCTGCACTTGCTCGGTGGCATTCATTACCTGCAGCCTGTAGACGTTCTCGATCTGGCCGTTGTCGACCTGACGGGCCAGCGAGCCGCGGTCGCGTACCACATCCACGCGGAAGTCGCTGCGCAAGGCGATGCTCGCTGCCAGCGCCGTCACCAAAAACAGCAGGATCGCGGAATAGACCAGCACGCGCGGGCGGAACACGCGCTTCAGCAGGTCGTGGCGCGACAGGTGCCCTGCCAGGCCGTTCTGCGTGGCATAGCGGATGAGGCCACGCGGGTAGCTCATCTTGTCCATCACGCCGTTGCACACGTCGATGCAGGCGGTGCAGCCGATGCATTCGTACTGCAGGCCCTTGCGAATGTCGATGCCGGTCGGGCAGACCTGCACGCACAGGCTGCAGTCGATGCAGTCACCCTTGCCCTGCGCCTTCTGGGCGGCGCTGCGCGAACGCGAGCCGCGTGGCTCGCCGCGCTCGGTGTCGTAGCTGACGATGAGTGTGTCCTTGTCGAACATCGCACTCTGGAAGCGTGCGTACGGGCACATGTACTTGCACACCTGCTCGCGCATGAAGCCGGCGTTGCCGTAGGTCGCCAGCGAGTAGAACAACACCCAGAACAGCTCCCACGGCCCGAGCGCGAATTGCGACACCAGTTGCGCCAGCGTGCGGATCGGCGTGAAATAACCGACGAAGGTGAAGCCGGTCCACAGCGCGATGACGATCCACACCGCTTGTTTGGCAACGGCGCGCCACGCCTTGTCGAGCGACCAGGCCGCGGCGTCGCGTCTCATGCGGGCCACGCGGTCGCCCTGGATCTTGCGCTCCACCCACATGAAGATCTCGGTGTACACCGTCTGCGGGCAGGCAAAGCCGCACCACACCCGGCCGAACACGGCAGTGAACAGGAACAGCGCGTAGGCCGAGATGATCAGCAGCGCCGTGAGGAAGATGAAGTCCTGCGGATACAGGACCATGCCGAAGATGTAGAAGCGCCGCGCACCCAGGTCGAAGAGCACTGCCTGGCGGTCGTTCCACTGCAGCCACGGCAACCCATAGAACACCAGTTGCGTGGCCCAGACCATGGCCCAGCGCCAGCCTGCAAACCAGCCGCTGACGGCGCGCGCATAGATCTTCTGCTGCTTGACATACAGCGAGACGACGGAGGTCGCCGCGTCGTCGCTGTGTTCGTCGGCCGCCGCGCCCGCCGCGCTATCGACCGGCAGTGACGTCGATGTTGCGGCAGCCGTCGGGTTCAAGGCCCTGCCCTACTTGGACGCAAGCGCCGAGGTTTGCGACAGGCTCCAGACATAGGCCGCCAGCACCTGGATCTGGTCGGCGCTCAGGCGGTCGGCAAACCCGGGCATGACGTTGGTCTTGCCCTCGTTCACCATCGCCACGATGGACGCCTCGCCCCAGCCGTGCAACCAGATGTTGTCGGTCAGGTTGGGGGCGCCCAATGCGGGGTTGCCCTTGCCTTCGGGCCCGTGGCATGCGGCACAGACCACGAACTTCGGCTTGCCCAGTTGCGCCGCCGCACTGTTGTGTGCGCCACCCGACAGGCTGAGCACAAAGTTGGCGACGTTGCGCACATCCTCCGCCGTGCCCACTGCCGCCGCCATCGGCGGCATCACGCCGATACGGCCCTTGTTGATCGTCTCGACGATCGTGGCGTGCGAGCCGCCATACAGCCAGTCGCCGTCGGTGAGGTTCGGGAAACCCTTGCTGCCCTTGGCGTTGGAACCGTGGCACTGCGCGCAGTTGTTGCCGAACAGGCGTTCGCCGATGCCCATGGCCTGGGGGTCCTTGACCAGCTGCTCCACAGGCTTGCCGGCGAACTTGGCGAAGATCTGCGCAATGGTTTCCTGAGCCCGCTGTTGCTCGGTCTTGTACTGCCCGACGCTGCTCCAGCCCAAGGTACCGGGGAACTTGCCCAGGCCAGGGTACAGCACGAGGTAGATCGCGGCAAAGATCACCGTCAGGATGAAAAGCCACAACCACCAGCGCGGCAGCGGGTTGTTCATCTCGCGCAGATCCACGTCCCATACATGGCCGGTGGTGTTGTCCTCGGCCATGACCTCGCGCTTGCTGGCGACGAACAGCAACCATAGGCACGCGAGCAGGCCAATGACGGTGGCCGCGGCCACGAAGATGGACCAGCCACTGTGGAAGAAGTCGCTCATCGTTTTTCTCCGTCGTTCTTGAGGCCCGAGTCATCGTCCAGGAAAGGCAAATGCGCCGCTTCATCGAAAGCCTCGCGGCGCCTTGAGCTCCAGCTCCAGGCCCAGATGGCCAGGAAGAGCACGAAGCCGATCACCATGACCACCACGCGCATGTCGTTGACATCCATTCTTGCGGTCCCCGTTACTTGACCAATGTGCCCAGGCCCTGCAGGTACGCGATCAGCGCCTCCAGCTCGGTCTTGCCCTTGACGGCGTCGCCGGCCTTGGCGATGTCGTCGTCGGTGTAGGGCACACCGACCATGCGCAGCGCCTTCAGCTTCGGCGCCATGTCGTCCGGGTCGACCACCGCGCGCTCCAGCCAGGGGTAAGCCGGCATATTCGATTCAGGCACCAGGTCGCGCGGGTTGATCAGGTGCAGCCGGTGCCACTCGTCGCTGTACTTGCCGCCCACGCGCCACAGATCCGGGCCGGTGCGCTTGCTGCCCCACTGGAACGGATGGTCGTAGATGTACTCGCCGGCCATCGAGAAATGGCCGTAGCGCAGCGTCTCGGAGCGGAAAGGCCGCACCATCTGCGAATGGCAGTTGTAGCAACCCTCGCGGATGTAGACGTCGCGGCCGGCCAGCTGCAATGCCGGGTAGGGCTTGAGGCCCTCGACCGGCTGCGTGGTCGATTTCTGGAAGAACAGCGGCACGATCTCGACGATGCCGCCCACCGCGATGGTGAGCAGGATCAGCACGATCATCAGGAAGTTGTTGGTCTCGATGCGTTCGTGGCCGGAAGGGGCTTTGTGCGCCATGGCGGGTATCCTTTTTCGTTCGGGTTCAGGCGTGCGCCGCGGCCACGGGCGGCACCGACACGATGGTGGCCTTGCCCGAGCGCACCGTCATCACCGTGTTCCAGGCCATGATCAGCATGCCGCCCAGGTAGAGCAGGCCGCCGAGCAGCCGAGTGACGTAGAACGGATAGGTGGCCTTGACGCTTTCGACGAAGGTGTAGACCAGCGTGCCGTCGGGGTTGATGGCGCGCCACATCAGGCCCTGCATCACGCCGGCGATCCACATCGCCGCGATGTACAGCACGATGCCGATGGTGGCGATCCAGAAGTGCAACTCGATGGCGCGCACGCTGTACATCTCCTTGCGCCCGAACAGCTTCGGAATCAGGTAATACATCGAACCCATCGAGATCAGGCCGACCCAGCCGAGCGCGCCGCTATGCACGTGGCCGACGGTCCAGTCGGTGTAGTGCGACAGCGCATTCACCGTCTTGATCGACATCATCGGGCCTTCGAAGGTGCTCATCCCGTAGAAGGACAGGCTGACGATCAGGAATTTCAGGATCGGGTCGTCGCGCAGCTTGTGCCAGGCGCCGCTGAGCGTCATGATGCCGTTGATCATGCCGCCCCAGCTGGGCGCCAGCAGCACCAGAGAGAACACCATGCCCAGGCTTTGCGCCCAGTCGGGCAGCGCGGTGTAGTGCAGGTGGTGCGGCCCGGCCCACATGTAGGTGAAGATCAGCGCCCAGAAGTGCACGATCGACAGCCGGTAGCTGTACACCGGGCGCTCTGCCTGCCTGGGGATGTAGTAATACATCATGCCCAGGAAGCCGGCAGTGAGGAAGAAGCCCACCGCGTTGTGGCCGTACCACCACTGCACCATCGCGTCCTGCACGCCGGAGTAGGCCGAATAACTCTTCGTCAGGCTCACC
>DASQFA010000138.1:0-3694 GCA_035633375.1 Rubrivivax sp. | reverse complement strand
CGGCGCAGCCGCTGCGGGGGTGAAGGAATGACATGAGCATCAACGCCACCCTGATCATCCAGATGATCGTCTTCGCGATCCTGGTCTGGTTCACCATGAAGTTCATCTGGCCGCCGATCACGGCCGCGCTCGACGAGCGCGCCCGCAAGATCGCTGACGGCCTGTCCGCCGCCGACAAGGCCAAGGCCGAGTTGTCCAGCGCCAACAAGCGTGTCGAGGAGCAGCTCTCCGCGGCCCGCAATGACGCCGCACAGCGCCTGGCCGATGCCGAGCGCCTGGGCCAATCGATGGTCGAAGAAGCCAAGGCACGGGCCAGCGACGAGGGCGCGAAGATCGTCGCCGCCGCCAAGGCCGAAGCCGAGCAGGAATCGACCAAGGCTCGCGAGGCCTTGCGCGACCAAGTCGCGGCGCTGGCCGTGAAGGGCGCCGAGTCGATCCTGAAGCGCGAGGTCAATGCCGGCGTGCACGCCGAGCTGTTGAATCGCCTGAAGGCCGAGCTATGAGCGCGCACCCCGCAGCCTGCCGCGGCGTCTGATCATGGCCGAGATCGCAACCATTGCCCGGCCCTACGCCGAAGCGCTGTTCAAGGCCGCTGGCACCGACAGGGCAGCACTGAGCGCGCAGGTACAGGCGCTGGCCGACGTGGCCGCCGATGCGCAACTGCTGCGCTTTGCCGACGACCCGAAGGTCGAGGCGCCACAGGTCATCGGGCTCGTCACCTCGGTCGTGAAGACTCCCTTGTCCGACGCCGCGAAGAACCTGCTGGGTGCCATCGTCGACAACGGCCGACTGGCCGCATTGCCGGAGATCGCCTCGCAGTTCCATGCGCTTGTGAATGCCAGTTCGGGGGTGTCGGACGCCGTCGTGCACAGCGCCTTCGCGATCGAGCCGGCGCAGTTGGCCGAGGTCGTGGCGGCGTTGGAAAGGCGCTTCAAGCGCAAGCTCAACGCCAGCGTGGTGATCGAGCCCGCGCTGATCGGCGGCATCCGCGTGGTGGTCGGCGACGAGGTGCTCGACACCTCGGTGCGGGCCCGTCTTGAACAAATGAGAGTCGCGCTGACGGCCTGAAGGCCGAACGCGACAACCGGAGCAAAGTCATGCAACTCAATCCCGCAGAAATTTCCGAGCTGATCAAGAGCCGCATCGAAGGCCTGGGTCTGTCCGCGGACATCCGCAACCAGGGCAGCGTGGTGTCGGTCACCGACGGCATCGTGCGCATCCATGGCCTGTCCGACGCGATGCAGGGCGAAATGCTCGAGTTCCCGGCGGGCTCGGACGGCCAGCCGACCTACGGCCTGGCGCTGAACCTGGAGCGCGACTCGGTGGGCGCGGTGATCCTGGGCGAGTACGAGCACATCTCCGAAGGCGACACGGTCAAGTGCACCGGGCGCATCCTCGAAGTGCCGGTGGGCCCCGAGCTGAAAGGCCGCGTCGTCAACGCGCTGGGCCAGCCGATCGACGGCAAGGGCCCGATCAACGCCAAGCTGTCGATGCCGATCGAGAAGATCGCCCCTGGCGTGATCGCGCGGCAGAGCGTGAGCCAGCCGATGCAGACCGGCCTGAAGTCGATCGACTCGATGGTGCCGATCGGCCGCGGCCAGCGCGAGCTGATCATCGGCGACCGCCAGACCGGCAAGACCGCGGTGGCGATCGACGCGATCATCAACCAGAAGGGTCAAGACATGACCTGCGTGTACGTCGCCATCGGTCAGAAGGCCTCGTCGGTGAAGAACGTGGTGCGCGCGCTCGAGACCAGCGGCGCGATGGAGTACACCATCGTGGTGGCCGCGACCGCCGCCGAATCGGCGGCCATGCAGTATGTGTCGGCCTACTCCGGCTGCACCATGGGCGAGTATTTCCGCGACCGCGGCGAAGACGCGCTCATCGTCTACGACGACCTGTCCAAGCAGGCAGTGGCCTACCGCCAGGTGTCGCTGTTGCTGCGTCGTCCGCCGGGCCGCGAAGCCTACCCGGGCGACGTCTTCTATTTGCATTCACGCCTGCTCGAACGCGCCGCGCGCGTCAACGCCGACTATGTCGAAGCCTTCACCAAGGGTGCGGTCAAGGGGCGTACCGGCTCGCTCACGGCGCTGCCGATCATCGAGACGCAAGCCGGCGACGTCTCGGCCTTCGTGCCGACCAACGTCATCTCCATCACCGACGGGCAGATCTTTCTGGAGACCAGCCTCTTCAACGCCGGCATCCGTCCCGCCATCAACGCCGGCATCTCGGTGTCGCGCGTCGGCAGCGCCGCGCAGACCAAGGTCATCAAGGGCTTGTCGGGCGGTATCCGCACCGACCTGGCGCAGTACCGGGAACTGGCTGCCTTTGCGCAGTTCGCCTCCGATCTGGACGAGGCCACGCGCAAGCAGCTCGACCGCGGTGCGCGTGTCACCGAGCTGCTCAAGCAGCCGCAGTACTCTCCGCTGTCGATCAGCCTGATGGCTGCGACGCTGTTTGCGGTGAACAAGGGCTTCGTGGACGATGTCGACGTGAAGAAGGTCTTGTCCTTCGAGCACGGCCTGCACACCCACCTGAAGACCAGCCATGCGGCATTGCTGAAGAAGATCGATGACAGCAAGCAACTCGACAAGGATGCCGAGGCTGAAATGACGGCTGCGTTGACGGCGTTCAAGAAGTCCTTCGCCTGACCCTGACCGACTCGAGGAGCTTGAAGTCATGGCAGCAGGCAAGGAAATACGCGGCAAGATCAAGAGTGTCGAGAACACCAAGAAGATCACCAAGGCGATGGAGATGGTCGCCGCCTCGAAGATGCGCAAGGCGCAGGACCGCATGCGGGCGGCGCGCCCCTATGCCAGCAAGATCCGCAGCCTGGCCGCCAACCTGTCCAGCGCCACGCCGGAGTACAAGCACCCCTTCATGCTCAAGCATGAGCAGTCCAGGCTGGCGGGTTTCATCGTCGTCACCACCGACAAGGGTCTTTGCGGCGGCCTCAACACCAACGTGCTGCGCGTCGTCACGGCCAAGCTCAAGGAGCTCGAAGCCCAGGGCGTGAAGGCCGAGGCGGTGGCCATCGGCAACAAGGGATTCAGTTTTCTCAACCGCATCGGCGCGAAGATCGTCTCGCACGCCATCCAGCTGGGCGACAGGCCGCAGCTGGACAAGCTGGTGGGGCCGGTGAAGGTGCTGCTCGACGCCTATTCCGCAGGCAAGCTGAATGCTGTGTACCTGTGCTACACGCGCTTCATCAACACCATGAAGCAGGAGCCGGTGGTGCAGCAACTGCTGCCGTTGTCGAACGAGAGCCTGGCCGCCACCGACAGCGCCGAGACCAAGACACACGGCTGGGACTACATCTACGAACCCAGTGCGCAGGCGGTCATCGACGAGCTAATCCTGCGCTACATCGAGGCCCTGGTGTACCAGGCCACGGCCGAGAACATGGCCTCCGAGCAGTCGGCACGCATGGTGGCGATGAAGTCAGCCACCGACAACGCCGGCAACGTCATCGCCGAGCTGAAGCTGGTCTACAACAAGACGCGGCAGGCGGCCATCACCAAGGAACTGTCCGAGATCGTGGCCGGCGCGGCCGCGGTCTGAAGCGATACGAATCACGAATACCAAAGGATATGCAAATGTCTGAAGTCCAAGCGGTCGGAAAAATCGTCCAGTGCATCGGTGCGGTGGTGGACGTCGAGTTCCCGCGCAATGCCATGCCCAAGATCTACGACGC
>DASQFA010000137.1:0-1909 GCA_035633375.1 Rubrivivax sp. | reverse complement strand
TTCGCTGTCGTCGTATTGGCGGTAGCCCGATTCGGTGCGCTTCGGCGCCGGCACCAGCCCGACCACTTCGTAATGCCGGATCATCTTGGCCGACACCCCCGAGGCCTTGGCGGCCTGGCCGATGTTGATCGCTTCCATGGGAATCTCCTCAGACGGTGGCGGGACGCGGGTGTCCCGATGGCGATGGCGCAGCCACGGGTTCGGCGCGCGGTTGCCAGCGGCGCAGCAGCAGCGCATTGCCGACCACGCTGACGCTGCTCAATGCCATGGCAGCCCCGGCAATGACCGGGTTCAACAGGCCGAAGGCAGCCAGCGGGATGCCGACCACGTTGTACACGAAGGCCCAGAACAAGCCGCGTTTCAGCGTGGCGTAGGTGCGGCGCGACACGTCCAGCGCGTCGGCCACCAGCCGCGGGTCGCCACGCATCAGCGTGATGCCGGCAACCTCCATCGCGACGTCGGTTCCGGTGGACATGGAGATGCCCACGTCGGCCGCAGCCAGCGCCGGCGCATCGTTGATGCCATCACCGACCATGGCCACGACCTGGCCTGCGCTGCGCAGTTCCTGAACCACGGCCGCCTTGTCGCCGGGCAGCACTTCGGCCCGGAACTGCCGGATGCCCAGTTCCCGCGCCACCGCTTCGGCGCTGCCGCGGTTGTCGCCGGTGAGCATCACCGTCTCGATGCCCAGGGATTGCAGGCGTGCCACCGCAGCGCGGGCGGTGGCCTTGATGGCGTCGCCAAAAGCCAGCAGGCCCAGCAGTTCGGTGTGTTCGCCGGCCTGACGCAGCAGCCAGGAGACGGTGTGGCCGTCGCCTTCGAGGCGTTGCGCTTGCTGCGCCAATGGGCCGGCCATCAGGCCGTTCTCGTGCATCAGGCGGGTGCTGCCGAGCAGCACGAGCTGGCCGTCCACGCGGGCCTGCAGGCCTCGGCCGGGCAGCGCCTTGGCGTCCAGCGCCTGTGGCACGGGCAGCTGTTGCGTTTGCACCGCCGCCATCACGGCTCGCGCCAGCGGATGTTCGCTCGATTGCTGCAATGCGGCCGACAAGCTCAGCACCGCGTCGCCGCTGTGGCCCGGCGCGGCATGAACGGCGACCAGCGAGGGCCGGCCTTCGGTGAGCGTGCCGGTCTTGTCGAAGGCCACCGTCGTCACGCCGTGCGCCAGCTCCAGAGCTTGTGCGTCCTTGATCAGGATGCCGTGGCGCGCCGCCACGCCAGTACCCACCATGATGGCGGTCGGCGTGGCCAGGCCCAAGGCACAGGGGCAGGCGATGACGAGCACGGCGACGGCGTTGATCACGGCCTGCTCCCAGTCGCCCGTCATGCCCACCCAGGCCACCAGCGTGAGCAGCGCAATACCCAGCACCACGGGCACGAAGACCGCGCTGACGCGGTCCACCATGCGCTGGATCGGCGCCTTGGCGGCCTGTGCCGATTCGACCATGCGGATGATGCGCGCCAGCGTGGTTTCCGCGCCCACGGCCAGGGTCTTCAGCGTCAGCGCACCTTCGGCATTGATCGAACCGCCTGTGACCCGGTCGCCCGGCGCCTTGAGCACGGGCAGGCTCTCGCCGGTGATCAGGGATTCGTCGACGTGGCTGCGGCCGTCCATCACTTCGGCATCGACGGCGATGCGCTCGCCGGGGCGAACCCGGACGCTGTCGCCGACGGCCACCTGCTCCACCGGCAGCTCGATCTCGATGTCGCCTCTCAGAACACGGGCCGTGGCCGGGCGCAGAGCGTTTAACGCGCGGATGGCATCGGTGGTCTGGCGCTTGGCGCGCACTTCCAGCCACTTGCCGAGAAGGACCAGCGTGATCACGGCCGCCGAGGCCTCGAAGTACAGGTGGGGGATGCCGTGGCCCGCATGCTCGAGCAGCAGGTACAGCGACAGACCGAAGGCCGCCGA
>DASQFA010000136.1:0-3929 GCA_035633375.1 Rubrivivax sp. | reverse complement strand
GTGCAGCCGGTGTTGAGTCGGCTCGATGCCGCGCTGCCCGTGAAGGGCGGCGTGGCCAACAGCGACATCGTGCGCAGCTACCTCGGCTTGCTCGTGCAAGGCAAGAGCGACTTCGACGCCATCGAGAACTTCCGCGGCGATGCGTTCTACAAGCAAGCCCTGGGCATTGGCCTGCTGCCGTCGAGCCCGACGCTGCGCCAGCGCATGGACGCGCGCGCTTGCGAGCTGTTCGACTTCGCCGCGCCGATGATCGAGACGCTGCTCGGCGGGCAACGCCCGGACTATGGTGTCTTGCCCTGCGGTTGGTTGCCGCTGGACGTGGACACCTTCGCGATGGACAACGGCGGCACGGTCAAGGAAGGCGTGGGTCGCACCTACGCCGGCGTGGACGGCTACTGCCCGCTGGCGGCGTATCTGGGCAGCCACGGGTTTTGTCTGGAGTTGGCGCTGCGCCCGGGTGTGCAGCACTCGGCGGCCGAGACTGACTTCAACCTCGAACGCGTCATCCCGATGGCCCAGCGCCTGAGCGCGGCGGGCCCGCAGGCGCCGATCCTGGCACGGCTGGACTCGGGCTTCGATTCGGTGCGCATTGAGCGGGGCATCGAAGCGTGCAACCGGCCGGGCCAGCTGCAGGTGGATTGGCTGATCAAGTGGAACCCGCGCTCCACGGACGTAGCCGCACTGGCTGCACGGCTCGATGCCGATGCCGCCACGCAGTGGGAGCATCCTCGCGCGGGCAAGCGGGTGACGATCTGGGAGCAGCCGGTGGCCGTCGAAGGCATCGAGCGCCCCGTGCGCCGCGTGCTGCGCCTGATCGAGCGCAGCATCGACAAGCGCGGCCAGGTGCTGATCGCCCCCGAGCTCACGCTCGAAGGCTGGACGACGAGCCTGCCGGCGAGCTTCAGTGCCAACGACATCATCGCGCTGTATGCCGACCACGGCACGCACGAGCAGTTCCACTCGGAGTTCAAGACCGATCTGGACCTGACCCGGCTGCCCTCGGGCAAGTTCGACACCAACTACCTGGTGTGCCAGCTCGCTGCGCTGGCGATGAGCATCTTGCGCCTGATGGGCCAGCGAGGGCTGCTCGGACCCGATGCACCGGTGCGCCACAACGCCAAGCGCCGACGCATCAAGACGGTGATGCAGGAGCTGATCTACCGCGCGGCTCGATTGATCGAACACGGCCGGCGCATCATCCTGGGCCTGGGCGCCAATGACCGGGCCGCCACGGTCTTCACGCGCATGCACGCGCAGTTCGCAGCCACGCCGTAGCGTTGCCGGCAAGCCGGTCTCGAACCGGCCAAGGTTCATCCAGTACCCACCCATTCGAAATACCGCCCGCGGCATGGATCGACACGCCCATACACGACCGATTTGGGCGCAATGGGCCGCAGACCAATGCGAATTGCGCGAAACCGGCACCGCAACGACGCGTCGCGGTGGCGATTCGTGGGCGTGCGCAATGAATCCGGGCATGGAAATCGTGAATTGGGCGAACAGTACGCAGGTCAACCGAAGAGGGTATCGCCGTAGGGACGCCCATTGCTGGGCGCCCCCGGCACAGATCCGTACGTGCGGCACTACCGCATACGGCTCCTGCCTTGGGTGGATGACGAACAGGCCACCCGTCACGTGAACGAGCTTCC
The DNA here is from genome assembly GCA_035633375.1 of Rubrivivax sp. Taxonomy (GTDB): domain Bacteria; phylum Pseudomonadota; class Gammaproteobacteria; order Burkholderiales; family Burkholderiaceae_C; genus Rubrivivax. Next base: position 2,280 of record DASQFA010000136.1, on the reverse strand, counting down.
TGCCGTACACGTCCCAGCCCCTGTGACACGCTTCCGCGGCTCTGAGTCCGACGCGTGCGTGGTTGGTCCGCGTTCCCCTTGGCCCCTGCCCTTTGCTCAGCCCACTCCGCAGCCCAATTCGCGCGGCCTTGTTCGCGGGCGTCTTCGCTCATACGGCAGAGTCTGACTTCTCCAGGCCGTGCATCAGCGGCTTCGGCTTATCGCCTTCCCGCTGCGGGCCACCGGCCTATACAAGCGCCAGCGGTCAGTCTGGAGATCTCCCAGTTCCCGTACAAAGAGCTTCTGTGCATGCTCAGGGTCTCAGACCACGCAGGGTCCGGAACATGGCTCGCGAATAGCGCCACGCCCGGTATTGCCTTCCGCACTCCGTGACGGCGTCGGCACCCCAGAAAACCTGATTTTCGCGGCTCAATGGCTGGCCTGCACTCGCCCCTGTCAACGCTTCGGCTGCATCCTCGCGGATGCCGCCGCATGACTCGGAGGCCAGGATGGTTCGCTACTCCTTTCCTGCATCGAACTTTCATCGACAACTCTTTGCCAGTCTCCTGGCGCACCACGGATTCAGGGCTACGACCCGGACGCCGACGACAAGCCTCGGATGCAGGTGATCGAGCTGGAGGTGGGCGCCAGCGACCGCATGCTCCTGGACGTGCTGACGCGCCTGAAAGCCATCGACCCCAGCCTGAGCTTCCGCCGCTCCTGCCGCGAGGGCATCTGCGGCTCCGACGCCATGAACATCAATGGCAAGAACGGCTTGGCGTGTGTGACCAACATGCGCTCGCTGCCGAATACCGTGGTGCTGAAGCCGCTGCCGGGGCTGCCGGTGATCCGCGACCTGTTCGTCGACATGACCGGCTTCTTCAAGCAGTACCACTCGATCAAGCCCTGGCTGGTGAACGAAGACCCACCGCCCGAGCGCGAGCGACTGCAGTCCCCCGAAGCCCGCGATGAACTCAATGGCCTGTACGAATGCATCCTGTGCGCCTGCTGCTCCAGCGCCTGCCCGAGCTTCTGGTGGAAGCCCGACAAGTACGTCGGGCCGGCCGGGCTGCTGCAGGCCTATCGCTTTTTAGTGGACAGCCGCGACCAGGCCAGCGGCGAGCGGCTGGACGACCTGCAGGATCCTTACCGCCTGTTCCGCTGCCGAACGATCCTGAACTGCACCGACGTCTGCCCCAAGGGGCTGAACCCCGCGCTGGCCATCGGCAAGATCAGGGAAATGATGGTGCGGCGCAGTGTGTGAGGCCGGGCGGACGGGCCTCTCCGCCCGTGCCGCGACCTCGAACTCGATCCTTGATGACGTCAAACTGGAACGTGCTGCGCAAGGCCGCCATTTCGAGCTGAGCGCGTAGCTGATGCGCCTGGGCTCGCGAGTGCCCTCGGTGCGCATGCAGTTGCGCAGTGCGGACGGAAAACGGCTGTCGACCGGTTCCGCCGCCTACAGCGTGTCCTGAAGACCGCGTGTCGTGGCGCGTTTCGCTCGCTGCAATTCAGCCGCTCTTCTTGCCGGCTCCGAGCGACAGCCCGGTGGGTCTTTGCGTGACGTACACGGTGCCGGTGAAGCTCGACACCGCCACGCCGTCCCCGCGGGTGACATCGACCCGGTAGATGGCCAGCTTGCGCGCGCGCGAAACCTCGACGGCCCGGGCGATCAGCACGTCGCCCTCCATGGCGGAGCGCTGAAACGTCATGTGGGCGTCGATGCCGGCTGCCAGCATCCCGTAGGAATTCGCAGCCAGGCCGAAGGCCGTGTCGGCCAATGCGAAGGTGACGCCGCCATGGCAGCTGCCATTGAAATTGATGTGGTGCCGCGCCAGGGTGATCTGCACCGTGGCCGTGCCCGGACCGGCTTCGGTGCAGGTCACGCCCAGCCACACGAGGAAAGGGTCCTCTGCGGCCAGCCGCTTCACGCGCGCCGCGGCGTCCTCTTCGGCGGCCTGCGCCTGCGCCTGCGGCCTTTGTCGCAGCCGCAGGCCTCTTCCCGCCGCCGCCGAATGCCGCGCAATGGCGTCGGCTGCCTCGACAATGCCGGCGCCCTTCGTCGCGGAGGTGTTGATGACGGGCACTGCCCAGCTTGCCTGCGACGCGGCGGCACGCAGTTGCAACATGTCCTCGAGGTCGCGCGCCGTCGGCTCGCCGCCGGGCAGGTCGGACTTGGTCACCACCAGCACGTCGGCGATTTCCAGGATGCCGGCCTTGAGCGCCTGCACGTTGTCGCCCAGCCCCGGCGGGCAGGCCACCAGGCGCGTGTCCGCGACCAGCGTGATCTCGACTTCCGAC
>DASQFA010000135.1:0-16774 GCA_035633375.1 Rubrivivax sp. | reverse complement strand
CACCGCCTCGTCGCCTGGGCACATGCGCAGGAAGCCGGCCGCAGCCTGTCGCGCGAGCAGGCGCAGCAGCTCGCCAGGCGTGCGCTGGAAGTGCTGCGCCTGGACGACGGCGCGGCCGTGTGGCTCAGCGAAGCGGCGCGGCCGAACAGCCCGGCCCTGTCTGGCGCCGGCGTCGCGGCCACGCGCCAGGGCGGCGAGGGCTTCGTCACCCAGCTTTCGCATCAACCGCCCGAGCACGGCGGCCACGAGGCGGCTGCCGGCATGGCCTATGTGCAGGGCTTCGATGCCTGGGGCTGGACCCTCGGCGCGCCGGTGCGCAGTGCCGACCTTCACCAAGGCTTGCTGCGGCAACTGGCCTGGGCGGGCGGCATCGTGGCCCTGGCGCAGCTTGTCGCAGGCTACCTGTTCTTGAGCTTTTATCGCGTCATGGACGGCGGGCTGCGCGAGACGCGGCGTCATTTGCGTGCCATGACCCAAGGCGACCTGACGACCTCGCCACGGCCCTGGGGCAAGGACGAAAGCGCCCAGTTGATGATGGAGCTGTGCCGCATGCAGGAGTCGCTGCGCAGCATGGTCCAGCGCGTGCGCGGTTCCAGCGGCGAGATCGTGCATGCCAGCGCCGAAATCGCCAGCGGCGCGGCCGATCTGTCGGCGCGCACCGAACATGCGGCCGCCGCGCTGGAACAATCGGCCGCATCGATGGAGGAGATCTCGGCGACGGTGAAGAGCGGCGCCGAACACACCGATGAAGCCTCGCGCGTGGCGCGCCACAACGCCGACATCGCCGAGGACGGCGCGCGCGTGATGCGCGAAGTGGTGGACACGATGGAAGGCATTCGTGGGGCGTCCGCGCGCATCGGCGAGATCATCGGCACGATCGATGGCATTGCCTTCCAGACCAACATCCTGGCGCTGAACGCCGCCGTCGAGGCGGCGCGCGCCGGGGCGCAGGGACGCGGCTTCGCGGTGGTGGCGAACGAGGTGCGCGTGCTGGCGCAGCGCAGCGCGGCTGCGGCCAAGGAGATCAAGGCGCTCATCGGCGGCAGCGTGCAGCAGGTGCAGGCCGGTACCCTGGTAGTGCGCAAGGCCGGCACGGCGATGCAGGACATCGTGGCCGCGTCGCAGCGCGTGAACCAGCTGCTCGGCGAAGTGGCCCTGGGCGCGCGCGAGCAGAGTCTGGGCATCGGGCAGGTCGGCCAGGCGGTGGTGGAACTCGACCGCGTGACGCAACAGAACGCCTCGCTGGTGGAACAGACGGCCAGTTCCGCGTCGGACATGCGCGAGCTGGCGCAGACACTGGCCGCGGAAGTGGCGCGCTTCAGGATGCCGGCCAGCACCGTGTGACAGCGAGCAGCGCCGCGTCGCCCGAACGGCAATGGCAGCTCACGGCGCATGGCGGCCCTTCGCGGCTGCGCTCATTGGCGACATTCGCCGCAACCCTTTGCGCCCGCTGGCCGCCAGCGGGGTGGCCGACTCCGTTCAGATGAATTCTTATTCACTGCGTCGGCCACCCCGCTGCCGGCCGGGCTGCTTGTCCTCCAACGCCCCTGAAAGGCCTCGCTGCGTGAGAGCAGTGCTTTTCTCGGTCTGCCGAATACCAGCGGCTTTGCAGGCTACGCGGTGGGGTTCGACGGGCGAGAACACAAAGGTGCGTGTCGAGCGCTGCATTTGCGCGGCCTCGATAGCACCGAGAACCCGGCCGGCATTGGGGTGGCCAACGGAGAGAATAAGCATTCTCTGAACGGAGTTGGCCACCCCAATGGCGGCCAGCGAGCACCACCGGTTGTTTGAAGGTCCGAATTGGGCAAGCGTTTCAGAATCCGCTTTGCGCACAAAGCAGCCTGCGATACCGAGCCATTGAACGCCAACGCGTGTCAGTACTCGGCGTCCGGGTCGCGCGCAGAGCCGGGGCGGGCGATGGGCCCCTGCCGCTGCGCCAGCTGGTGCAGCACGTCGGACACCATCGACAGCCCGGGGGCGTCGCCGTACTGATGCTTCAGGTCGGCCAGATAGGTGGTGACGAAGTTCAGCCGCTCGGCCAGCCCGATCGCCACCAGCATGGTGATCGCGGGGTCGCGGCTGAGCAGCTCGCGGCCGTTGGCGGCGTAGCGCAGCACGCTGCGCTCGGTGGCCTGCACCGTGGCGCTGTAGGTGGCGTTGAGCAACACCGAGATCTCGCCCACCAGCGCGCCCGGCCGGGTGATGGAATTGACCAGCACCGCGTTCTTGCTTACCTGCAGGGCGCCCGACACGAGCACCCAGATGCCACCGGATGCGCCACCCTCGTGCACGACGGTTGCGCCGGTAGCGAACTCGATTTCCGGTAGGCCGGCCGAGAGCGCGAGCATGTCCTTCATCAGGCTCATCGTACGCGAAGGGTCGATGCGCGGGCAGCGCAGGGCAGCTTGTCCTGCTTTCGATGTGTTTCCCCAACGCCGCCAGCTCAGCGCGGCGGCGCGGGTCGGTGTAGTCTTGGCCGCTCCTGCCACTCGATACGCTTTCGATCCATGCCCCTGCCACCGCCAGACTGCCCGCGCGAAGCTTCGCACCAACGCTCGATCACGATCAATGCCTATGTCCGCAGCGACGGCCTGTGGGACATCGAAGGCCATCTCACCGATTTCTGGACCAAACCGGTGCCGCGCGCGGGCGGCATGCTGCCGCCGGGCGAGCCGATGCATTCGATGCGGCTGCGCCTGACGCTGGATGGCAGCGCCACCATCGTGGCCGTGCAGGCCGCCACCGATGCCGGGCCCTACGGCGAAGCCTGCGCAGCCGTCACGCCCGACTACAAACAGCTGGTGGGCGTGCGCGTGGCCCACGGCTACCGCGACGCCATCCGTCGACTGTTTGGCCGCACGGCAGGATGCACCCACATGAACGAGCTGGCCGGCGTGATGGGCAGCGCCGCGCTGCAGGCGATGTGGAGCGAGCTGACCCAGGATCCCGAAGAAAAGCCCTTCGCGATCGACGGCTGCCATGCGCTCAAGTCCTCCGGCCGCCAGGTGGCGCAGTTCTTCCCGCGCTGGTACAAGCCTGAATGAGCGCTGCGCTCGCGCGCGGCGCCGTTTCGTCAACCCCAACCCAGGCCAGGCCATGAAAAGAGCCCAATACACCCAACGTGGACCGGTGCCGCAGGCATCGATCGAATGTGTCGAGTTCCCTGATCCGGTGCTGGGCGAAGGCCAGGTGCTGGTGCAGGTGCTGGCCGCGCCGATCAACCCCTCGGACGTGCTCACGCTGACGGGGCAGTACGGCACGCTGCCGCCGCTGCCGGCCATCGGCGGCAACGAAGGCGTGGGCAAGGTGGTCGCGCACGGGCCGGGGGTCGGTTCGCCGCCGATCGGGCAGACCGTGCTGCTGCCGCTGGGCGTGGGCACCTGGGCCACACATGTGGTGGGCGATTCGCGCCGCCTGATGCCCCTGCCGAATGATGCCGATCCGCTGCAGTTGGCGATGATGGTGGTCAACCCGCCGACCGCATCGTTGATGCTCAGCGAATTCGTCGACCTGAAGCCCGGCGAATGGGTGATGCAGAACGCCGCCAACTCCGGCGTGGGCGAATACCTGGTGCAGCTGGCGCGCCTGCGCGGGCTGAAGACGCTGAACGTGGTGCGCCGCGAATCCGCCGTGGCCGCGGTCAAGGCGGCCGGTGGTGACATGGTGCTGGTCGATGGCCCCGATCTCGATCGGCGCGTGGCCGAGGCCACCGGCCAGGCGCCAATCCGCCTGGCCATCGACGCCATCGGCGGGCAGGCCACCAACCGCCTGGCCGGCTGCCTGGCCGAGGGCGGCACGCTGGTCAACTACGGCCTGATGAGCGGGGATGACTGCGTCGTGTCGCCGCGCTCGTTCATCTTCCGCGACGTCAGGCTGCGCGGCTTCTGGTTGGCGCTGTGGTTCCGTCGCGCCACGCCCGCCCAGCAGATGGCGATGTTCGGCGAAATCGGCAAGCTCATTGCCAGCGGCCAGCTGAAAACGCGCATCCAGGCCACCTATGACCTGCCGCAGATCAAGGACGCGGTGGCTGCGGCCGCCGCCGGCGAACGCGAGGGCAAGATCCTGATCGTGCCCAAGGCCTGAGGGCCATCGCCTGCGCTGTCGGGCACGGGCCGCTCTGCGGTGGCCTTGCAGGCGTTCAGCACTCGATGATGTTCACCGCCAGCCCGCCACGCGCGGTTTCCTTGTACTTGGTCATCATGTCGGCGCCGGTCTCGCGCATGGTCTTGATGACCTTGTCCAGGCTGACGAAGTGCGTGCCGTCGCCGTGCAGCGCCATGCGCGCGGCATTCACCGCCTTGACCGAGGCGATGGCGTTGCGCTCGATGCACGGGATCTGCACCAGCCCGCCCACCGGGTCGCAGGTCAGGCCGAGGTGATGCTCCATGCCGATCTCGGCGGCGTTTTCCACCTGCGCCGGGGTGCCGCCCATGACCGCAGCCAGCGCGCCGGCGGCCATGCTGCAGGCCACGCCCACCTCACCCTGGCAGCCCACTTCGGCTCCGGAGATTGAGGCGTTTTCCTTGTACAGCAGGCCGATGGCGGCGGCGGTGAGCAGGAAGTCGATCACGCCCTGGTCGGTGGCGCTTCGGCCGGCGCCGGGCCGCCCCAAGCCGGCCGAATCCCCGTCGCGGGGGCCGGCGCCAGGCGCCGCAGGCGATGGGTTCACGAACCTGGCGTAGTAGTGCAGCACTGCCGGGATGATGCCGGCGGCGCCGTTGGTCGGTGCGGTGACGACGCGGCCGCCGGCGGCGTTTTCCTCGTTCACCGCCAGCGCGTACAGGTTCACCCAGTCCAGCACCTGCAGCGGGTCGCCCGGCCCGGCCAAAGGACGGGCCTTCGTCCCGTCCGTGGCGGCCTCGGGGTGGCTGGTCAGGTCGCGGTAGAGATTGGGCGCGCGGCGCTTGACCTTGAAGCCGCCGGGCAACACGCCAACGCTTGCGCAGCCGCGCTTCACGCAGTCCTGCATCACCTGCCAGATCTTCATCAGACCGGCATCGATCTCGGCGTCGCTGCGCCCGCCCGGGCCGAGCACGCGCTCGTTGCTGCGCATCACGTCGGCGATGCTGCAGCCCAGGCGCTGCGTGATGGCAAGCAGCTCGGCGCCGCTGTGAAACGGCAGCGGCAGCTTCGTGGAGTCGGCCGCCAGCACCTTGTGCCTGCCGCCGTCGGCGGCCGCCTCGTCACTGATGACGAAGCCACCACCGACCGAGTAGTACACGCGGTTGGCAATCGGCGCGCCGGCCGCATCGAAGGCGGTGAAGCGCATGCCGTTGGCATGCAGGGGCAACGATTCGCGGCGATGAAAGACCAGATCGCGCTTCTCGTCGAAAGCCACCCAGTGCGCGTCGGGAAGTGGCAGGCGCTGGCTGTCGCGTAGGTGTTTCAGCAGCCCCGGAATGGCCTCGACATCGACCGTGTCGGGCTCGTGCCCTGCCAGCCCGAGCAGCACCGCCTTGTCGCTGCCGTGGCCCTTGCCGGTGGCGCCGAGCGAGCCGTACAGGTCGCAACGCACGCGCGCGCACCGCGCCAAGGCGTCGTCGTGCTGCAGACGCAACGCGAAGAGCCGCGCCGCACGCATCGGCCCGACAGTGTGCGAACTGCTGGGTCCGATGCCGATCTTGAACAGGTCGAAAACTGAAACCGCCATGCCCGCGAGCTTAGCGCCTTGCGCGCAAGTGTCGCTGCCGTCAGAAATGTCGCGATCGCCAGTCGATCCCGTCGGCAGGGGGATTGACGCTGCGCCTGCGCTGCGCCTACCTTGTGTTCTCGGGAGTGGCGTTCGATGGTAGATCTGATGCGTGCCTTGGCTGTGCTGATGTTCTGGCTTGCCGCTGCGGCCAGCCAAGCCGCGCAGCTGGCCTACGAGCCGATCGGGCTGGCCTGGTCCGCCGAAGAGGTCGAACACACGGCCGCTGCCCGCCGCGCCGCCCTGGTCGAGCGAGCGCAGCAAGCACAGCAACTGGGCTGCCGCCAGCAATGCGAGCGGCTGGCAGCAATTTTTGAGCGGCTCCTGTCCCAGGCGAGGCTGCAGACTGCGCGCAGCGCCAGTTTGCCTTGGACCTTGAGTGTGGTGCAGCTTCCCGACATCGAGGCCGAGGCGGTCTCCGGCGGGCTGGTGGCCGTGTCCGAGCCTTACCTGGATCGGCGCGCCCTTTCGGATGAAGCTCTGGCCTTTGTGCTGGCCCATGAGATGGCGCACATCATTCTCGAACACGAGCGCCAGGCACTGACCTTTGCGCTGCTGCTGCTGCCCCGGCAGGTGACACGCAGCGTGCAGGACATGTATGTCGAGATGGACTTCAGCCTGTCGCTGCTGAAGCGCATGGAGCCGGTGTTGCACCAAGGCGAATTCGAGGCCGATGAACTGGGCCTGCTGATGGCCAGTGCGGCGGGTTTCGACCCCGACAGGCAGCTCGCCTACATGCAGCAGGAATGCGCTTTCGACTCCGCGCGTTCCGGCCTGGTGTCGACGCATCCGGCGGCATGCGAGCGCCTGCGCGCGTTGCACGCGAGGTTGCCGCTGGCGCGGCGTCAGTTGCCCGACAAGAGCAGCCTTCGCTGACGCACCGTCAGGAGGCGTAGTCGGACATCGGCGGGCAACTGCAGCTCAGGTTGCGGTCGCCCCAGACGTTGTCGACGCGGCCCACCGGGCTCCAGTACTTCTGGCGCCTCAGGCCCGGCACCGGGAAGGCGGCCTGCTCGCGGCTGTAGGCATGCGGCCAGTCGGCCTTGAGCAACGCCGCGGCGGTGTGGGGCGCGTTCTTCAGCGGGTTGTCGTCCTTGGCCCAGGCGCCGCTTTCCACTTGCGCGATCTCGCCGCGGATGGCGATCATGGCGTCGCAGAAGCGGTCCAGTTCGGCCAGCGGTTCGCTCTCGGTCGGTTCGATCATCAGCGTGCCGGCCACCGGGAAGCTGAGCGTGGGTGCGTGGAAGCCGTAGTCGATGAGCCGCTTGGCCACGTCCTCGGCGCCGATGCCGGTGGCCTTGGCCAACGGCCGGATGTCGAGGATGCATTCGTGCGCCACGCCGCCGCCCTTGAGCGCCGGGTCGCCGCCGCTGTAGAGCACCGGGTAGTGCTCGGCCAGCCGCGCAGCGATGTAGTTGGCCGACAGGATCGCCACCTCGGTGGCATCGCGCAGGCCGTCGGCGCCCATCATGCGGCAGTACATCCAGCTGATCGGCAGCACCGCCGCATTGCCCAGCGGCGCCGCACTCACGGCGCCAACGCGCCGTGATTCCGATCCTTCCGCGCCGACGCTGCGCTCGCCGCCGAGGCCCCCGACACCGCCAGGGGTCGCTGCCGCTGCCGTGCGGTGCGCCGGCAGGAAGGGCACCAGGTCGGCCACCACCGCCACCGGGCCCACGCCCGGGCCGCCGCCGCCGTGCGGAATGCAGAAGGTCTTGTGCAGGTTGAGGTGGCTGACGTCGCCGCCGAACTCGCCGGGCGCGGCCACGCCGACCAGCGCGTTCATGTTGGCGCCATCGACATACACGCGCCCGCCGTGCCGGTGCACCAGAGCGCACAGCTCCTTGACGCGCACCTCGAACACGCCGTGCGTGCTGGGGTAGGTGATCATCACCGCGGCCAGGTTCGCGCGGTGCTCTTGGCACTTGGCGGCCAAGTCATCCATGTCGACGTTGCCCATGGCGTCGCATTTCGTCACCACCACCGTCATGCCGGCCATCTGCGCGCTGGCAGGGTTGGTGCCGTGCGCGCTTTCCGGGATCAGGCAGATGTTGCGATGGCCTTCGCCGCGGCTGTCGTGCCAGGCCTTGATGACCAGCAGCCCGGCGTATTCGCCCTGGCTGCCGGCATTGGGCTGCAGGCTCACGCCGGCATAACCGGTGGCCTGGCACAGCCACGCGCAGAGCTGGTCGTTCATTTCCCAATAGCCGGCCAACTGGTCGCGTGGCGCAAAGGGGTGCACGTTCGCGAACTCCGGCCAGGTGATCGGGATCATCTCGCTGGTGGCATTGAGCTTCATCGTGCAGCTGCCCAGCGGGATCATGCTGCGGTCGAGCGCCAGGTCCTTGTCGCTCAAGGAGCGGATGTAGCGCAGCATCTGTGTCTCGCTGTGGTGCGTGTTGAACACCGGGTGCGTCAGGAAGGCGCTGCTGCGGCGCAGCGCCTCGGGGATCATCGGCTCGATGCCCTTGTCGAAGACGGCGATGTCGGGCAGCGCCTGCCCCGGCTTGGCGAACAGCTGCCACAGCGCGCGGATGTCGTCGCGCGAGGTGGTTTCGTCCAGCGCGATGCCGATCATCGTGTCGCCCCATTCGGGGAAGCGGCGCAGGTTCATGCCCGCGGCCACCGCGCGTGCGCTGATGTCGGCGGTGGCTGCGCCGGTGTCCAGGCACAGCGCATCGAAGGCGCTCTCGCTGCGCACCTTGACGCCCAGCTCGCGCAGGCCCTGGGCCAGGATGGCGGTGTAGCTGGCCACACGCTGGGCGATGCGCTTCAGGCCGGCGGGTCCGTGATAGACGGCGTACATGCTGGCCATCACCGCCAGCAGCACCTGCGCGGTGCAGATGTTGCTGGTGGCCTTCTCGCGGCGGATGTGCTGCTCGCGCGTCTGCAGCGCCAGCCGGTAGGCCGGTGCGCCATGCGCATCGATGCTCACGCCCACCAGCCGCCCGGGCAGGCTGCGCTTGTACTCGTCGCGGCAGGCCAGGTAGGCGGCATGCGGGCCGCCGCCGCCCATGGGCACGCCGAAGCGCTGCGTGCTGCCCAGAGCGATGTCGGCACCGAGTTCACCCGGCGGGATGATCAGCGTCAGCGCCAATAGATCGGCGGCAACGATGAAAGCGGCCTGGTGCGCGTGGATGCGCTCGGCATCGCCGCGCACGTCGTGGATTGCGCCGCTGGTGCTGGGCAACTGCTCCAGCGCGGCGAAGTAGTCGCCGCCGGCAATCAGGCTGTCCCACTCGGCAGCCGAATTGGCCAGCACCACGGTTAGCCCGAGCGGCGCGGCGCGCGTGCGGATCACCTCGATAGTCTGCGGATGCGCGTCGCCTGCGACGATAAAGTTGTGGCTCGGGTTCTTGGCGCTGCGCCGCGCCAGCGTCATCGCCTCGGCCGCGGCGGTGGCCTCGTCGAGCATGCTGGCATTGGCGATGGCCATGCCGGTCAGATCACAGACCATGGTCTGGAAGTTGACCAGCGCCTCCATGCGGCCCTGCGAAATCTCGGCCTGGTAGGGCGTGTACGCGGTATACCAGGCCGGGTTCTCCAGGATGTTGCGTTGGATGACGCCCGGTGTGTACGTGCCGTGGTAGCCCTGGCCGATGAAGCTCTTCAGCACCTGGTTCTTCGCGGCCAGCGCCTTCATCTCCGCCAGCGCCTGCGCCTCGCCCAGCGGCGGCGGCAGGTGCATCGGCTTGGCGCGCGCGATGCTGCGCGGCACGATGGCTTCGATCAAGGCCCTTCGCGTCAGGTTCGGGCTGGCCGCACCGATCACCGACAGCATGTGCCGCTCGTCGTCGGCATAGGGTCCGATGTGGCGGGCGGTGAACTCGGAGGCGTTCTCGAGTTCACCGAGCGGCTTCAGCGCAGACATCAACATGGCAGGGTTTCCGGGTGGGAGGGTCGGTGGGGTCAGAGGGTCTTGAGCAGCGCGTCGTAGCCGGGCGGGTCCATCAGCTGTTCGAACTCGGCCATGTTCGTGACATGCACCTTGAAGAACCAGCCGTTGCCCATCGGGTCGCTGTTGGCCAGCGAGGGGTCGGCGCGCAGCGCTTCGTTGACCTCGACCACTTCACCGGTGACCGGCATGTACAGATCGGCCGCGGCCTTGACAGACTCGACCACGCCCGCCACCTCGCCCTTCTTCAGCGTCTTGCCCACCACCGGCAGGTCGACGAAGACCACGTCGCCCAAGGCCTCCTGCGCATGCAGCGTGATGCCGACGACGGCGGCTTCGTGGTCTTCGATGTTGATCCATTCGTGGTCGGGGGTGAACATGGTGGTCATCGGGTCGTCTCCTTTGCGTGGTGGCGTGAGTGGGTGGTGCTGGGGCGGGTGCGGTCATCAGCCGCGGTGATAGCGGTGCGGCACGAAGGGCATCGGCGTGACGCGCATCGGCAGCCGGCTGCCGCGCACTTCGGCATACACCTCGTGCTGCGGCAGGGCGTGTTCGGCGCTCAGGTAGGCCATCGCGATCGGCTTGTTGACGGTCGGTGCGATGGTGCCGCTGGTGACGGTGCCGAGCTTGTGGCCCTTGGCGTCGACGAGCTTGGTGCCTTCGCGCACCGGCACGCGCTCCAGCCCGACCAGGCCGACCCGCTTGTGCGTGACGCCGTGCGCCAGCTGGCTTTCGATGGCGCTGGCGCCCGGGTAGTGGCCGGCGCGTTCACCACCCGGGCGGCGCACCTTCTGGATGGCCCAGGTCAGCCCGGCATGGATCGGGCTGGTGCGCGTGTCGATGTCGTGGCCGTACAGGCACAGGCCGGCCTCGAGGCGCAGCGTGTCGCGCGCACCCAGACCCGCGGCCTTGACCTCGGGCAGGTTGATCAAGGCACGCGCCAGCGTCACGGCCGATTCCTCGGGTACCGAGATCTCGAAGCCGTCCTCGCCGGTGTAGCCCGAGCGCGTGACGTAACAGTCGGCCCCGGCCAGCTTGAAGGGCCCGCCGGTCATGAAGGTGAGCTGCGCCACCGCCGGATGCAGGCGGATCAGCGCTGCCACCGCCTTCGGGCCCTGCAGCGCGAGCAGCGCCCGCTCGGGCATCGGCACCACCTGGCAGCGGTGGCCGATGTGCGTGACCAGGTGCTGGATGTCGGCTGACCTGCAGCCGGCATTGACGACCAGCAGCAGGTCGTTCTCGCGCCGCGTGATCATCAGGTCGTCCAGGATGCCGCCGCTGGCATCGGTGAAAAAGGCGTAGCGCTGCTGGCCCACGGCCAGGCCGAGCACGTCCACTGGCACCAGCGTCTCCAGTGCCTTGGCGGCATCGTCGCCGACCAGGCGCACCTGGCCCATGTGCGACACGTCGAACAGCGCGGCCGACTCTCGGCACTGCTTGTGCTCGGCGATGATGCCGCCGGGGTAGTTGACCGGTAGGTCGTAGCCGGCAAAGGGCACCATGCGGGCGCCGTGTTCGACGTGCAGTGCGTGCAGCGGGGTCTTCAGTGGTGCAGCGGACATGGTGCTTCTCCAAGGGCGAAATGACGACCCCATTCTGGTCGCCTTTGCCCTCGCTGTCCGCTTTACCTGAGAGATTGGCGCCGCGCTCCAAGCGCACCGCTTGCCCCTTCGGTGGGCTGGCTCGGGGCCAGCCTCTCTCCAGTGAGGAACGCCCCGTCGCCAGGGCGCTTGCCAGTCCTTTTGCCTGAGCGTTCGAAGCGGCTTGCCCCTGCGCCTTCGGCGGCCCGTTCTGCTCGGCAGACCGGGCTCTCTCCTGACGATGCGTAGTGTATCAGCGGGCCTGCACAGGCCGCCCCGTGCCATGCACCTGCCGACCGCGCCGCCCCTGCAGCCACCAGACGAACAGCGCCAACACCGACGCCGGCAGCAGCACCCAGTGCGGCGAGGGGCGAGCGGGGTTCGGCAGCTTCAGCACGGTCAGCTTGTAGCCCTGCTCGACGCCCAGCTTGCGCGCGCGGCTGCCGAACTTGACCTGTGCCACCTCGACCTCATTGCCGAGTTGCACCAGCGTGACGCCGCCGTTGCGCAGCCGCTCGCGACCCGAGGCGCCGTCACCCATTGGCAGGGCCACGGTCTTGGTGACCGCTTCGCCTTCGAGATCGATACCGGCGATGCCGACCACCAGCCATTCGTCGGCCTGGAGTTGGTCCGCCACCTTGTAGATGTCGCCGGCCGGCGCATTGACGTAGCGCGGCACAAAGCGGTCGATGACCCAGTCGGGGCGAAAGAACAGGAAGGTGGCCACCAGCAGCAGCGCAACCTCCAGCCAAGTGCAGCGCTGACGGAACCAGCGCATCGTGGCGGCGGCGAAGAGCAGCGAGGCCACCGTGCCGCCGATGCACACCAGCACCACGTCGACCCAGGAGCCGACGCCGATCATCAGCAGCTGCGGGTTGAAGATGAAGACGAAGGGCAGCACGGTGGTGCGCAGGCTGTACCAGGTGGCCTGCCAGCCGGTAGCGTTGGGGTCGGCGCCGGAGATGGCCGCCGCCGCATACGAGGCCAGGCCCACCGGCGGCGTGACGTCGGCCATGATGCCGAAGTAGAAGACGAACAGGTGCACGGCGATCAGCGGGATCACCAGCCCGCTGCGCGCGCCGAGTTCGACGATCACCGGCGCCATCAGCGAGGCCACCAGGATGTAGCTGGCGGTGGTGGGCACGCCAGCGCCGATGAGCAGGCAGATGAAGGCCGTGAGCACCAGCATCACGAGCACGTTGCCGGCGGACACCGCCTCGACCAGGTCGGTCATCATCAGTCCCAGGCCGGTGAGCGTGATCGCGCCGACGATCAGGCCCGCGCTGGCGCAGGCCACGGCGATGCCGATCATGCTGCGCCCGCCCAGCACCAGGCCCTGCCACAGGTCGGTGATGCCCTTGCGCCAGGCCGCTTCGGCCGTGCCGATGCGGCGCAAGGCAAAGAGCATCAGCGGTTGCGCCAGCACCAGCACGATCGCCGCCATCGTCGCCCAGAAGGCCGACAGCCCCGGCGACAGCTCCTCGGCCATCAGGCACCACAGCAGCACGATCACCGGGATGAAGAAGTGCAGCCCAGCGCGCACCGTGGGCCAGGGCAGCGGCAAGGTGACGGCCGGGTTGCTGGGGTCATCCTGCGGCACGTCGGGGTGGCGCGACGACCAGGCCATGAGCACGACATAGGACAGCAGCCCAAAGCCGGCCAGCACCCAGCCGGCTTGTTCGCCGGCCACCGCCTTCAAGCCGGTGATGGCGTAGTAGATGAAGGCCAGCGCGGCGGTCGTGCCGCTCAGGCCCAGGCCCCAGCCGAGCAGGCGCTGGCGCCAGTCGGGAATGCGCTCGCGCTGCAGCGGCTGGATGTCGTACTTCAGCGCCTCGAGGTGCACGATGTAGAACAGCGCGATGTAGGAGATCACCGCCGGCAGCGCCGCGTGCTTGATGATCTCGGCGTACGGGATGCCGACATACTCGACCATCAGGAACGCCGCCGCGCCCATCACCGGCGGCATGATCTGGCCGTTGATCGACGAGGCGGCCTCGATCGCGCCGGCCTTGACGCCGGAGTAGCCGGTGCGCTTCATCAGCGGGATGGTGAAGATGCCGCCCGAGACCACGTTGCTCACCGACGAGCCCGAGACCACGCCGTTCAGCGCCGAGGACACGACAGCCACTTTGGCCGGCCCGCCGCGCAGGTGGCCGAGCAGCGCCAGCGACATCTGCAGCATGAAGTTGCCGGCACCGGCGATGTCGAGCAGCGTGCCGAAGAGCACGAAAAGAAAGATGAACTGCACCGACACGCCCAGCGCGACGCCGTACACGCCTTCGGTGGTGAGCCACATGTGCGAGATGAAGCGCTGCAGCGACACGCCGCGGTGCTGGATGACGTCGGGCATGAACGGCCCGGCGAAGACGAAGGCGATGAACACGCCAGTGGTGATGAGCATGCCCAGGCCCATCGCGCGGCGCGTGGCCTCGAGCATGATGGCCACGCCGAGCAGGCCGACCGTGATGTCCATCGCGGTGGGCTGTCCCGGTCGCGTGGCCAGCACGTTGTAGAACAGGAATAGGTAGGCCGCGCAGAAGGCGCCGACCGTGGCCAGCAGCCAGTCGGACCACGGCACGGCACGCCGCGAAGACCCCTTGAAGGCCGGATAGGCGCAGAAGGCCAGGAACACCGCGAAGGCCAGGTGGATGGCGCGCGCTTCGGTGTCGTTGAAGATGCCGAACCCCAGCATGAACGGCAGCGGCGATGCGTACCACAGCTGGAACAGCGACCACGCCGCCGCCACCGCGGCCAGGCCGGCGCCCACCGCCCCGACAGGCTCGCGCCCGCCGAGGTCGGCTTCCTTCACCAGTTGGTCGAGATCGGCCGACGAAGCCTTGTGCGGCGTCGTCGTCGGCTCGGTCATGCCGGGCCTACTTGATCCAGCCCTTTTCCTTGTAGAACTTCAGTGCGCCATCGTGCAGCGGCGCCGACAGGCCGTCCTTGATCATGTCCTCGGGCCTCAGGTTGGCCAAGGCAGGATGCAACTTCTTGAACTCCTCGAAGTTGTCGAACACCGCCTTCACCACCACGTACACCGTGTCGGTGGGCACCTTGCTCGACGACACCACCGTGGCCAGCACGCCGTAGGTCTGTGTCGCGTCCGGGTTGTTGGGGTACAGGCCGGCCGGGATCACGGCCTTGGCGTAGTAGGGCCTGTCGGCCACCAGCTTGTCGACCGCAGGGCCGGTGACCGGCACCAGCTTGGCGCCGCACGATGTGGTGGGATCCTGGATATTGGCCGAGGGGTGGCCCACGCCGTAGAAGAAGCCGTCGATCTTGCCGTCGCACAGCGCCGGGCCATGCTCGTCGGCCTTCAGCTCCGAGGCCAGCGAGAAGTCAGTCAGCTTCCAGTTCATTGCCACCAGCAGCTCTTCGAGCGACGCGCGCGTGCCCGATCCGGGGTTGCCGACATTGAAGCGCTTGCCCTTGAAGTCGGTGAAGGCCTTGACGTTGGCTTCCTTGCGCGCCAGCACGGTGAAGGGCTCGGGGTGCACCGAGAACAGAGCGCGCTCGTCCGTCCATGGGCCGGCATCCTTGAAGGCGCCCAGGCCCTTGAGGGCGTTGTACTGCACGTCGGATTGCGCGAAGCCCAGGTCGAGCTCGCCCGACTTGATGGTGTTGACGTTGAACACCGAGCCACCGGTCGATTCGACCGAGCAGCGGATGCCGTGCTTGGCGCGGTCCTTGTTCACCAGGCGGCAGATCGCGCCGCCAGCGGCGTAGTACACGCCAGTGACACCGCCGGTGCCGATGGTCACGAACTTCTGCTGCGCCGCGGCCGGCGTCCAGGGCAGCGCCAGCGCCAGGGCCGATGCGGCCAGCGCGGCGCGCAGCGGGGTGGATTTGAGGGTTCGGGTCATAGCAATGCTCCAGATGTAGGGGGTCGCAGAAACAGGCAAGGGGCGGCGGTTCCCTGGTGGGACGCCGCAGCCCCGGTGGGCGAACGATAGCGCACGCACACGCCGTGCCTGGCGGGTTGCCCTGGGTCAAGCACCGCGCAGCCCCACGGCACGGGCATCGGCAAGCGCCGCCTCTACGGCCTTTGCCAGGCGCTGCACGATGGCATCGAGCTCGTCGTCGCCGACGATGAACGGCGGCGCCAGCAGCACATGGTCGCCCAGCTGGCCGTCGAGAGTGCCGCCCATCGGATAGACCATCAAGCATTCGGCCATGGCCTGGGCCTTGATGCGCGCATGCAGCTTCAGCGCGGCATCGAAAGGGGCCTTGGTGGCGCGGTCCTGCACCAGTTCGATGGCCTGGAACAGGCCGCGGCCGCGGATGTCGCCCACATGCGGGTGCGCGCCAAAGGCGGCCTGAAGCCGCTCGCGCAGGCCGGCCCCCTGGCGCTGCACGCGATCGAGCAAGCCGTCGCGGCGGATCACCCGCTGCACCGCCAGCGCCGCGGCGCAGGCCATTGCATGGCCGATGTAGGTGTGGCCGTGCTGGAAGGCGCCGCTGCCCCGGACGAAGGCCTCGACGATCTGCGCTTGCGCCAGCACCGCGCCAATCGGCTGGTAGCCGCCGCCCAGCCCCTTGGCCACCACCAGCAAGTCGGGCACCACGCCTTCGGCCTCGCAGGCATGCAGGGTGCCGCAGCGGCCCATGCCGCACATCACTTCGTCCAGGATCAGCAGGATGCCGTGTTGGCAGCACAGCTCGCGCACGCCGTGCAGGTAGCCGGGCACCGGCGTGACCGCACCCTGGGTGGCGCCGCCGACGGTTTCGGCGACGAAGGCGATGACGTTCTCGCCACCGAGTTTGTCGATGGTGGCGGCCAGCTCCGCCACCAGGCGCTGGCCATAGGCCCCGGCGCTTTCGTCGGCGCGGCGGTCGCGGTATTCGTAGCAGGGCGCGACGTGTGTGACGGCTATCAGCAGCGGCGCGAACTGCTGGCGCCGCCAGGCATTGCCGCCCACCGCCAGCGCACCCAGCGTGTTGCCGTGGTAGCTCTGCCGGCGCGCGATGAAATGCCGGCGCTGCGGCTGCCCCGTCTCGACGAAGTACTGGCGCGCCATTTTCAGCGCCGCCTCCACCGCCTCGGATCCGCCCGACACGAAGTAAGCATGGCTGATGCCCGCAGGCGCGCCCTGCACCAGCAGGTCGGCCAGTTCCTCGGCCACCTGCGTGGTGAAGAAACTGGTGTGCGCATAGGCCAGCCGGTCGAGCTGCGCGTGCATCGCGGCCAGCACCTCGGGGTGGCCGTGGCCCAGGCAGGACACGGCTGCGCCGCCCGAGGCGTCGATGTAGCGCTTGCCCTGCGTGTCGGTGATGTACAGGCCCTGCGCACTGGCCGCCACGGGCAGGGCGTGCGCCATCTGGCGGTGCAGGATGTGAGTGCGGGAAGGATTGGGCATCATCGCGACGGCGGCCGACATGGCCGCGCAGATGGGGTGGGCAAGTGTTCCACAACGGGACGAAGGCGCCCGCCGATGGGCCGCTGACCTGCGCGAGGATGGCGACGGCGCAGGGCACGCAAATGTCGGTATCGTGGCTTCGAAGCCCACCACTGGAGACCCACATGTTGACCCGACGCCAATCCCTCAGCGGCATCGCCGCCCTCGCCGGGCTGGCCGGCGCCACTGCCGCCCAAGCCAAGGACAAGTGCGT
>DASQFA010000134.1:0-6733 GCA_035633375.1 Rubrivivax sp. | reverse complement strand
CGTGCTCGCCGGCATCGTGCTCGGTGCCTGGATCGACGATTTCAGCCGCGTCGGCTGGGGCATCGTGACGGTGGTCGGCGTGCTCGCGGTGCTGGCCTGGGTGCTCGACTATGTGGCCGGCCTGCTCGGCGCGCGCAAGGCAGGTGCCAGCCGGCAGGCCCTGATCGGCGCGGCTCTGGGCACCGTGGCGGGCATCTTCATGGGTCTGATCGGCGTGCTCTTCATGCCGCTGGTGGGCGCCGCCTTGGGCGAGTACCTGGCTCGGCGCGATCACGAAAATGCCGTCAAGGTGGGCGTCGCCACCTGGTTGGGCATCATGGCCGGGCTGGTGGCCAAGGTGGTCATTGCCTTCATGATGATCGGCCTGTTCGTCGCGGCGCTGATATTCTGAGTGCGCCGCGTCGCGGCCCGCGGCACACACAGCGCAGGCCACGCCAGGGAACCCCCGGGCGCCGGCGGCATCCATGCACTGTGCCCCACAACCCCTTTGAAAGGTCTGATCGATGAGTGCGCAATCCATGCTGGAACAATTGCTGAAGTCCGGCCTGTCCATGCTCGAAGGCAAGCCCGGCAATGCGGCGCCTGCAGGGGCGAGCCGGTCCGATCCGGGCTGGGGCAAGTTCGGCGCCGGCGCGGCCACCGGCGGTGCGCTCGGCCTGCTGCTGGGCAGCAAGGGCGGACGCCGCATCGGCGGCAAGGCGCTGAAGTACGGCAGCGTGGCGGCGCTGGGTGCGATGGCGTTCAAGGCCTACAACCACTGGCAGGCGCAGCAGGCCCAGGCGGTGGCACCCGCAATCGGCGCGGGGGTGCCAGCCGCCGCCGCGTTGCCGCCGCCACGCACCGTGAACCTGCTGCCCGCGCCCGAGGTCGAGCAGCACAGTCGCGGCATGCTCAAGGCCATGATCGCCGCAGCCAAGGCCGACGGCCACCTCGACGAGCGTGAGCGCGGCCTGGTCGAAGCCGAGCTGTCGCGGCTCGAGGCCGACCCCACCATGCGCCGCTGGTTCGAAGAAGAGCTGCGCCGCCCACTCGACCCGGCCGAGGTGGCGAAGGCGGCGTCAACGCCGGAACTCGCGGCCGAGATGTACCTGGCCAGCCTGCTGGTGGCCGACGAGACCGTCTTCATGGAGCGCGCCTACCTGGATGAGCTGGCGCGGCAGTTGCGTCTGCCCGAAGGCTTGAAGGTCGAGCTCGAGCGACAGGTGCTGGCCGCCTGAACGCGCGCTGCGCGAGAATGTGCGGCCGTACCAGGAGCTCGCATGAACCTCGTCAGCGCCATCGAGGCTTTCAACAAGACCGGCCAGCCGCCGATCGAACTGTCGATCACGCGCGACGGCTGCACCGTGGCCAGGCTGCCGCGGCTGGGCAAGCAGATCCTCGTTAAGGGCACGGCGCGCAACCCCCGGCAGAAGGTCTCGTCACAGGATGTCGCCCTGCTGTGCGAAGAAGCGCAACTCGCCATCGCCCCCGGCATGGCCTTGCTGGAAAGCGCGCTCGGCGCGATGGGCAAGGTGGCGCGCGATGCCGAGGACGAGCTCGTCTGAACCGGCAGCGGCCGCAGGCGCTGCGCGCGCCCGCGTCCAGCCACCCGGCGGCCACCCGGCTGCCGCTTGACTGCCGCTTGACTGCCGCTTGACTGCCGCTTGGCCCGGCGGCGACAGGTCGTCGATCGCTAAGGGGCCGTCAGCCGACCACGCCCGCGCTGCGCAGCCTGGCGATGTCCTGCTCGCCATAGCCCAGCTCGAGCAGCAGCGCGTTGCTGTGTTCACCCAGCGCGGGCGGTGGCGTGCGCAGCGGCAGGAGCTGGCCGTCCAGCGTGATCGGCAGCAAGGGCGTGTGCGTATGCACCTCGCGCCCGGCGCTGCTGGCATCGGCGGGCAGCGTCACCGGCGCCAGGCCGCCGGTAGCGCGCAGGTGCGGGTCTTCGAACAGCGCCTGCGGCCGCGTGATCGGCGCATAGGGCAGGCCTTGCGCCTCGAACACGGCACTGATCTCGGCCGCACCGAGGGCTGCCAGGCGTTCGCGCAGCAGCGGCATCAGCCAGTCGCGCGATTGCACGCGCTGGTTGTTGCTGGCCAGACGCGCATCGGCCTTCAGTTCGGATAGCCCGAAGGCATCGCAGAACAGCAGCCACTGCGTGTCGGACACGACGGCCAGGAAGATCTGCTCGCCGCCCTTGACCGTGAAGACGTCGTAGATGCCCCAGGCCGAGATGCGGCTGGGCATCGGCGCGGCCGCCTGCCCGGTGACGGCGAACTGCATCATGTGCTGCGCCACGAGCAGCACGTTGTTCTCGAACAGCGCGCTTTGCACCTGCTGGCCGCGACCTGTCTTCTGGCGTGCGGCCAGCGCGGCGAGCGTGCCGATGGCGCCGAACATGCCGCCCATGATGTCGTTCACGCTGCTGCCGGCGCGCAGCGGGCGGCCCACGGGCCCGGTCATGTAAGCCAGGCCGCCCATCATCTGCACCACCTCGTCGAGTGCGGTGCGGTGTTCGTAGGGGCCGGGCAGGAAGCCCTTGTGCGAGACATAGATCAGGCGCGGGTTCAGCTTCGACAGCGCGTCGTAGCCGAAGCCCAGGCGCTGCATCGCGCCGGCCTTGAAGTTCTCGCTGAAGACATCGGCAGTGGCCAACAGCTTGAGCACGATCTCGCGGCCGCGCGCATCTTTCGTGTCCACCGCCAGGCTCTTCTTGTTGCGGTTGAACATCGAGAAGAAGCCCGCGCCGGAACCGAGCAGTCTGCGTGTGTTGTCGCCGCCGATCGGCTCGACCTTGATGACTTCGGCGCCCAGGTCGGCGAGGATCATGCCGCAGCTCGGGCCCATCACCATGTGGGTGAATTCGACCACGCGCAGGCCGGCCAGCGGCAGGGTCTGCCCGTCGCTCACCGGTGCGCGCCTGCACTGCCTGCGGGCGCGGACCTTGGTGCGCGGCCGTCGGCGTGGCAGCATGCCCTGTCGCCTGCCTCTGGCTTTAGCCGCGACGGCGCATCAGCATGCGCAGCGAAACGATGGCCAGCAGCGTGAAAAGCGCCAAACTCCAGAACTCGTAGGGCACACCCAGCAGCTTGACCGCCGCCTCGGCGCAGCTGGCGCGCGGCTGGAAGATCTCGGGCAGGCTGCCGTCCAGCCCCAGGCCGCTGATGATGCGGTCGGCCAGCGTGAGATTGCACGAGCTGCTGGCGGCGGCGACGAAGTGCTGCCAAAGCGCAGCCGCCACGCCACTCAGGCTCAGGCCCAGCATGAGCAACGCGCTGAGGACTTGCCCCGGTGCGGCGCGCCAGGCCAGGCCGATCAGCGCGGCCAGCGCGATGCACAGGAAGATCAGCCGCTGCAGCACACACCACGCACAGGGCTGCATGTCGAAGCCATGCTGGGTCAGCAGCGCGGCGGCCAGCGCTGCGAGGCACAGGCCGACGACGCCCCACAGCAGCACGGGTCGCTGCGGCGTGGCCGTCACTTCAGTTCGGCGATGAGTTCGATCTCGACGCAGGCGCCCATCGGGATCTGCGCCACGCCAAAGGCGCTGCGTGCATGCGCGCCGATCTCGGGCCCGAACACCTGGCCCAGCAGCTCGGAGCAGCCGTTGGTCACCAGGTGATGTTCGGTGAAGGTCGCGGTGCTGTTCACCAGGCTCAGGACCTTGACGATGCGCGCCACGTTTTCCAGGCCGCCTGCGGCGGCCTGCAAGGTGCCCATCAGGTCGATGGCGATGGCGCGTGCCGCCGCCTTGCCTTGTTCGGTGTTCATCGTCAGGCCGAGCTGGCCGACCCAGGGCTTGCCGTCCTGGCGCGCGATGTGGCCGGAGACGAACACCAGCTTGCCGCTGCGCACGAAGGGCACATAGGCGGCAGCAGGCACCGCCAGCGGCGGCAGCTGGATGCCCAGGGCATCGAGTCGGGCTTGGATGGACATGGGGTTCTCGCGTGCAGGGTCCGAAGGTGGGCGGCATCCTACACTGGGCCGGATGCATTTTGCCTGGCCGCCATCTGCCACACGCCGCGGCTTGCCGGGCGGCAGCGCGGCGTGCGGCCGCCGCCGGCCTGTGCGCCTGTTGCCGCCGGTGTGTCGCGGTGCCGCGCTGCGGCGATGAGTGCCGCGCCGCACGCCGGCGTGCGTCTGGCTGCGGCGGCGCTGGCCTGGTTGCTGGGCATCGGGCTGCAGATGCAGCAGCCGATGCTGTGGCCGCAGGGCGGGTACGGCGCATTGGCGCTTGCCGCCGTGCCGCTGCTGCTTGCCTGGCGCGGGCTGGCTGCGCGCGCACGGCGCGTGGGCGGCCGGCGCGCGGCGCATTCGTCCACGCTGTGCCTGGTCCTGGCGCTGGCCTTTCTGGCCTTTGCCAGCACCGGCTGGCGCGCCACCAGCCGCCTGGCGCAGGCTTTGCCGCCCGAACTGGAAGGGCGCGACCTGCAACTCACCGGTGTGGTGGCGCGCATGCCGCAACTGGGCCTGCAGGGCACGCGCTTCATCTTCCGGGTGGAGCAGGCGTCGCTGGACGGGCAGCCGGTGCGCGTGCCCGAGCGCGTGTCGCTGGGCTGGTACCGCGGCTTCGATGGCGACGCGCTCATCGCCGGTCCCGACCAGGAGCTTCGCGCCGGCCAGCGCTGGCGGCTCACGGTGCGTCTGCGCCAGCCGCACGGCACGCTCAACCCGCACGGCTTCGACCTCGAGCTCTGGCTCTTCGAACAGGGCATCCGTGCCAGCGGCACGGTGCGCGCGAGCGCAGGCACGGTGACGCGCAAGCTGGCCGACGACGTGGCGCATCCGGTGGAGCGTGCGCGCCAGTCGGTGCGCGATGCGATCCTGGTGCGTGTGCCCGATGCCCAGGCGGCCGGTGTGCTGGCGGCGCTGGCGGTGGGCGACCAGGCGGCCATAGAGCGCGACGACTGGGATCTGTTCCGCCACACCGGCGTGGCGCACCTGATGAGCATCAGCGGCCTGCACGTGACCATGTTCGCCTGGCTGGCTGGGGCCCTGCTCGGCGGCTTGTGGCGCTGCAGCGGGCGCCTGATGCTGGCCATTCCCGCGCCGCTGGCCGCGCGCTGGGGCGGCGTGCTCGCCGCCGCGGCCTATGCACTGCTCGCCGGCTGGGGCGTGCCGGCGCAGCGCACGCTGTGGATGCTGGCCGCGGTGGCGCTGCTGCGCAGTGGCGGCGTGCACTGGCCGCAGCCGCTGGTGCTGCTGGCCGCGGCGGGGGTCGTCACGCTGCTCGACCCCTGGGCGGTGATGCAACCGGGCTTCTGGCTGTCGTTCGTGGCGGTGGGCCTGCTGATCGCGTCGGAGCCGGTGTCGGGCCGCGTCGCCGCGCAGTCGAGTGAGTCGCGATGGCAGCGCTTGAAGGTCAGCCTGCGCGCCGCGCTGCGCACCCAGGGGGTGGCCAGCATCGGGCTGGCGCCTTTGAGCATGGTCTTCTTCCAGCAGGTGTCGCTGGTCGGCTTTGTCGCCAACCTGCTCGCCATCCCGCTGGTCACGCTGGCCATCGTGCCGCTGGCGCTGCTCGGCACCCTGTTCAACCCGCTGTGGGCCCTGGCCAGCGCGCTGGTGCAGGCACTGGTGTGGGTGCTGGCCTGGTTCTCCACCTGGCGCTTCGGGTTGTGGACGGCGGCCGCGGCACCGGCCTGGGGCGTGGCCAGCGGCTTGCTGGGCGGTGCCTTGCTCATCATGCCTTTACCCTGGCGGCTGCGCCTGCTCGGCCTGCCGCTGCTGGCACCAACGCTTGACCGCCCGGCAGTGGGCGAGTTCGAGGTCGTGGCCGCCGACATCGGCCAGGGCACGGCGGTGCTGGTGCGCACGCACAAGCACCTGCTGCTGTACGACACCGGGCCGAATTATTCGAGCGAGGCCGATGCCGCGCAGCGCGTGCTGCTGCCGCTGCTGCGCGCGCGGCGAAAAGCGCATCGACCTGCTGATGCTGAGCCACCGTGACATCGACCATGTCGGCGGTGCCGCCTCGCTGCTGGCCCAGGCCGACGTGCGGGCCATGAGCAGCTCGTTGCCCGAGACCCACCCTTTGCGCGCAGGTGGGCTGCCGCACCAGCGCTGTGTGGCCGGGCAGGCCTGGCGCTGGGACGGCGTCGACTTCGAAGTGCTGCATCCGCTGCCGGAAGACTATGCGCTGAACCCGAAGCCGAACGCGCTCAGCTGCGTGCTGCGCATCACCGCGCAGGGCGGGGGCAGCCTGCTGCCCACCGGTGACATCGAAGCCGCCCAGGAAGCCGCGCTGCTGGCACGCCATGGCCGTGCGCTGCGCAGCCAGGTGCTGCTGGTGCCGCACCACGGCAGCCGCAGCTCGTCGACACAGGCCTTCATCGAGGCCGTGGCCCCTGGCACTGCGCTGGTGCAGGCGGCTTACCGCAGCCGTTTCGGCCACCCGGCGGCGGAGGTGGTGGCGCGCTACCGGGCGCTGGGCGTCGAGCTGCAACGCAGCGACGCCTGCGGGGCCTGGAGCTGGCAGGTGCAGGGTTCGACCCGCTGCGAGCGCGAGTGGGGTGCCCGATACTGGCATCATCGGACGAACCCCGAGCCGGGCACGGGGCGTTGAAGCCCAGCCAGCCAGCCCTTGCGGACGATAGAGTCGGGCCACGGGCCCGGCTGCGGGCCGGGCCGACCCCGCGCGCATGGCCCGCGCCTTGCATTCACCTGTCAGACGCCATTCCAGGAGCCTCCCTTGTCGATCCATGTCGCGCTGAACCACATCACGCACTATCGCTACGACCGCCGTGTCGCGCTGTCG
>DASQFA010000133.1:0-2544 GCA_035633375.1 Rubrivivax sp. | reverse complement strand
CCCGCCGTCACCGCCACCGTCTGCACACCCAGCGCGTGGCAGGCGTCGGCCGTGTCCATGGCGTACTCGGCGAAGATCACCGGGTCGTTGTAAGTGAAGGCCACGCTCTGGCAGCCCGACTCGGCGGCCGCCTGGGCGATGCGCTCAGGCGAGGCCTGGTCCATCAGGCGGTCCATCTCGCGGCTCTTGGAGATGTCCCAGTTCTGGCAGAACTTGCAGGCCAGGTTGCAGCCCGCGGTGCCGAACGAGAACACCGTCGAGCCGGGAAAGAAGTGATTGAGCGGCTTCTTCTCGATCGGGTCGATCGCGAAGCCCGAACTGCGGCCGTAGGTGGTGAGCACCAGCGCGTCACCCTCGCGCTTGCGCACGAAACACAGGCCGCGCTGCCCGTCGTGCAGGCGGCAGTCGCGCGGGCACAGGTCGCACTGGATGCGGCCGTCGGGCAGCGCGTGCCACCAGCGGGCCGGGAAGTGCTCGTCTGGAAGCGAGTCACGCGTGCCCATCATGCCACCTCGGCTTCGCCGAGTTCGGCGAACTTGCGCACCTGGTAGCGCGCCAGGCGCAGGTCTTCGGCCCAGAAGTCGGGCGCCAGCCCCGCCTTCAGCTTGAGCGCGTTCAGGAACGCCGCCGCCTGGGGCAGCTGCTCCCACACCTGGGGCAGGAAGGTCGCACGCCGCCCGCGCCACTCGAGGATCACGCCGTCGACGCCGCGCCGCAGCGCGGCCCGGGCTTCGGTCTCGCTGGCCGCGGCCAGCGGCTCGGCCTCGCCGAGGACCGAGACCTCGATCTGCAGGCGCGCGAACTCCTCGCGCGCCAGCGGCGGGAACCGTGGGTCGTCGAACGCGGCGGCCACCGCGTGCGCTCGCACGTCCTCGTGCAGGGCCTGCCTGGCCTGCAGTGCACCGATGCAGCCGCGCAGGGCGCCCGCATGGCGCAGGGTCACGAAGGTGGCGCCGGGACGGTCGAGCGCCGGGTGCACGGGTTCCGGGGCGGCATCCAGCCCCAGCACGGCGGCGATCGCATTGCGCGCGCGTGACAGCAGCGCCGTGCCGAGATGGCGATCTTCGCCGGCTGCGCCGGCGTCGGCATCGTCCGCCGCCTCGGCGCCGGCGCGAGAGCCGCGCCAGGCGGGGCGTGGCTCGAACGCGACCGCGCCGTAGCCCACAACGCGCCGGCGGTCGCCCGCCGTGTCGCCCGAGTTGCGCAGGTCGAGCAGCCGCGCGGCCAGCCCGTGATGCCGCGCCGCGATCAACGCGCCGGCCAGCGGCACCGCCCCGCAGGCGTCGTGGGAGTCGATATCGGCGTCCAGCCGCAGCACGCCCTCGATCGTCGCGCGATCACGCGCGCGCGCCTTGGCATAGGGCAGGTAGTGCGACAGGTCGGAGCTGATGACGATCAGCGTCTCGTCGCCGCCCCACAGCCGCTCCAGCACCTCGGCCACCTCGCCAGGCGTGGCGCGGCCGACGACCAGCGGCACGAGCGTGAAGCGCTGCAGCACGCGCTGCAGGAACGGCAGTTGCACCTCGAGCGAATGTTCCTGGGCATGTGCGGCGTCGCTGGACGCCACCTGCGGCAAATCGGCAAGGCCGGCCAGCGCGGCGCGATCGACCGCGACCTTGCCCAGCGGCGTGGCGAACGCCCCGGCCTGGGGTGCAGCCAGCCCGTGCAGCGCCACACGGTGGCTCGGGCCGAGCAGCACGACACGACTGATCCGCTCACGCCAGGGCGCGAGCAACGCGTAGGCGCTGCCGGCGATCGGGCCCGAGTAGATGAATCCTGCATGGGGCACGAGCAACACCTTGGGGGCCTGTGCTGCCGGCGGGGACGTTGCGTCGCGCAGGCAGCCCGCCACCATGGCGGCCAGCTCAGCCGGATCATCCGGGTAAAAACTTCCTGCCACCGCGGCGGGGCGAGTTGCAGCTTCGATCACCGATCTCCTTTGACGCACGACGATTCAAGCTTGTAGATGCGTGCGATGCGGCCAGGTTCAAGGTGGGTGGCGTGCCAAGGGATGGCGATCGACCCGCCGCGCGGCATCCGCCATGCCTGCGAGCGCGGCTGGCTGCTGCTCACCTCGACCGAAGCCTTGAGCAGGAAACCGCCGCGGCCCAGCATCGGCTGCAGCACGCTGCGCAGGGTTGCCCCCGGTCAGCGGTTGCAGCCGCGCGTTCACGCCGAAGCTGCGGGTGATGTGAGCGCCGTCGGTGTCGGCGCTGAGCAGTGTGATGGCGCGCTGAGCGGCGGCGTCAGCACCGCCGCGGCAGCTTCAGCGCTGCCATGCCAGGCACGCGTCGCGGACCGCGTCGGCGAACAACGGCGCTGCGCAGGCCACATGCAAGCGCGCACGGGCCGCACCTTCGGCGCGCAGGCGCCAGGGCGGCACGCTGTTGGTGACCACCACGCCGTCAAACAGCGTGCCGGCAAGCTTCTCGTCCGCACTGCCGGTAAACAGGCCATGCGCGGCGAAGGCCAGCACGCGCCGCGCTCCCCTGTCGCGCAGTGCCGCCGCGGCGCGATGCAGCGTTTCGCCGCTGGCGATCAGGT
>DASQFA010000132.1:0-9112 GCA_035633375.1 Rubrivivax sp. | reverse complement strand
CTGTCGATTCGAAGCACGGTGCTCATCGCCATCATCGTGGGCATGGTGCTGCCGGCGCTGGTGCTCTTGGGGGTGGACAACTACATCTCGCGCGCTGCGCATGAACCGCTGGTGCAGCGCAATCGCGCTGCGGTGCTGGTGCTGGCCACGGCCGTCGTCACCGAGCCGGCCTGGACGCTCAGCGAGGAAGGGCTGAAGGCGGCGGCCCAGCGCATCCTGCAGGAGCCTTCGGTGTGCGCTGTCGAGGTGCGCGATCTGCAGCCGACGCAGGGCCCGCTGAGCATCGCGGCGCAGCGCTGCGCCGCCAGCCTGCCGGTGGCGGTGCGCGATGCGCCGGTGCTGCACGAGGGGCAGCTCGTGGCCAACCTGCGGCTGAGCTTCGACGCCACCGAAACCGACCAGCTGGTGGCGCAGCGCCAGGACATCATGTGGTGGTTGGTGGCCGCGCAGGTGGTGGTGGGCGTGATGGTGCTGCTGGGGGTGCTTTCGCTGCGCCTGCTGCGGCCGATCGACCGGCTCAAGCGGCAGGCCAGCACCTTGGGCGCACGCGAGTCGGTGCCGGCCTTGCCGTGGCGACAGCGCGACGAGCTGGGCCAGCTCGGCCAGCACCTGAACACCGTGCGCGCGCGCATCCAGGAGCTGTTCGCCGAGCTCGAGGCGAAGAACAAGCAACTCAGCAAGATGGCCATGTACGACCATCTCACGGGGCTGCCCAACCGCACGCTGTTGCGCGAGCTGTTCCAGCGCGAGGCCGGTGCGGCGCGGCGCAACCAGGCCGGTTGCGCGCTGCTGTTCATCGATCTCGACCGCTTCAAGGCCGTGAACGACACCATGGGCCATGCCGCCGGCGACGAGCTGTTGCTCGGTGTCAGTCAGCGGCTGGTGGCCACACTGCGCGAGTCCGACATCGTCAGTCGCGTCAGTGGGGACGAGTTCCTGGTGCTGCTGACGCAGGCCGGCAGCTGGGAGCATGTGTCGGCCTCCGCCGAGCGGCTGCTGCGCGCGATTCAGACGCCGATGCCGCTGGCCTGCGCGGCGGGCACGGCGCAGGTCAGCGCCAGCATCGGCATCGCCATGTTCCCAGGCGATGCCGACGACTTCGAAGCCCTGGCACGCTGCGCCGACCTGGCGATGTACAAGTGCAAGGACCTGGGCAAGGGACGCTACGCCTTCTACCAGCCCGACCTGGACATCGCCTTCCGTGCGCGGCTGGAGCTCGAGCGCGAATTGCGCCAGGCCATCGTCAAGCACGAGCTGGTGCTGCACTACCAGCCCGTTTTCGATGTGCATGATGATCGCCTGGTCGGTTGCGAGGCGCTGGTTCGCTGGATGCACCCGCAGCGCGGCCTGCTGATGCCCGGAACATTCATCCAGACCGCAGAGGAAACCGGGCTGATCCGCGAGCTCGGCCTGTGGACGCTGGATGCGGCCTGCGCGCAGCTGTCGGCCTGGAAGCGCGTTGGGCTGCACCCTGGCCGCATCGCCGTGAACGTGTCGGCGCTGCAGTTCCGCGACCAGCGGCTGCCGCAGGTGCTGCGCACGGCGCTGCAGACCTACGACATCCAGCCCGGCGAGCTGGAACTGGAGCTGACCGAAAGCACGCTGATGTCCGACAGCGAAGCTGCGCAGGCTACCGTCGCCAGCCTGCGCGAGCTGGGCGTGGCGCTGGCCATCGACGATTTCGGCACCGGCTACTCGTCGCTGTCCTATATCAAGCGGCTGCGGCCGGACAAGCTGAAGATCGACCGCAGTTTCGTGCAGGACCTGCCGGCCGACGCCGACGACCGCGCCTTGACCGAGGCCATCGTCAGCATCGCGCAGGCGCTGTCGATCACGGTCGTGGCCGAGGGCGTGGAAACACCCGAACAGCGCGACTATCTCCTCGGACTGGGCTGCCGCTTGCAACAGGGCTACCTGCTGGGCCGGCCGCAAAGCGCCGAGCGCATGCTCGCGCTGATGGAAGAGCGCGAACTCGCGATCCCGGCCTGATTCAGCCAAGCACCGCGCGCAGGTGCCGCAAGGCGTGCAGCACGGTCTGCTCGCGCACGTCGGTACGACCGCCACCTAGCTGCAGGCGCACGGTGGTCGTCTTGGGCTCACCCGTTGCCGTCTGGCTGGCCACCGCCAGCCACACCGTGCCAACCGGCTTGCCGGGGGTCGCACCCCCCGGCCCGGCGATGCCAGTCACCGCCACGCCGAGCTCGACGTGCGCACGTTCGACCGTCCCCAGTGCCATGGCGCGGGCCACGGCCTCGCTGACCGCGCCGTGTTTGGCGATGAGCGCAGGTGCCACGCCAAGCATCTCGGCCTTGGAGGCATTGCTGTAGGTGACATAACCGCGCTCGAACCAGTCACTCGAGCCGGCCACCGCGGTGCACGCAGCGGCAATCAGGCCACCCGTGCAGCTCTCGGCGCTGGCCAGATGCCAACCACGTTGGCGCAAGGCTTGGGCCAGGGCCAGCACCTCGGTTTCGCAAGACTTCAGGTCCACAGCGGGCGTGCCAGAGCCATGACCAGCAGCGTACACGCCGCCGCGACCAGGTCGTCGAGGAGAATGCCCAGACCCTGGGCCCAGCCGATGCGTCCACCAGGTGCGAGCTTGAACCGCCTGTCGGCCCAGCCCACCGGCCCGGGTTTGGCCGCATCGAAGTAGCGGAACAGCGCGAAGGCCGACAACTGCGCCACCCAGCCGGCGGGCGCCATCAGCCAGAGCACGGCCCAGAAGGCGATGATCTCGTCCCAGACGATGGCACCTGGGTCGGCCACGCCCATGTGCTGCGCGCACACGGTGCAGGCCCAGATGCCGATGAGTGCGGCAAGCATCAGCGTGACGGCCCACTGCGTTTCGCCCAGCCAGCGGTCGAGCACCAGGAACGATGCCCAGGCCCACAGCGTTCCCACCGTGCCGGGCGCGCGTGGCGACAGCCCGCTGCCGAAGCCCAGCGCAACAAGGTGCGCCGGGTGCGCCAGCATGAAGCGCGCGCTGGCGCGGCGCGGCGCAGGTATGGCGCTCGCGTCGGCGCTCATGCGCGGAAGTGATCGAAGCCGCGGGCCGATTCGTCGAGCACCTGCCCGGTGCCGTCCACCACCACCAGCGCCGCGCCGGCTTCGATGTGGCCGATTTGGCTGACCGACACGCCGGCCGCGCTGGCGGCGGCACGCACCGCAGCGTGGCGCGCGGGCGCGGCGCTGAACAGCAGTTCGTAGTCGTCGCCGCCATGCAGCAGGCACAGGCGCTGCATCGCTGCCGGCAGCGACGCCAGCAGTGCGCTGCGCGGCACGGCGTCGAGGTTCAGCCGCGCACCCACGCTGCTGCGCCGCAGCACGTGGCCCAGGTCGCCGAGCAGGCCGTCGCTCAGGTCGATGGCGCTGCTGGCGATGCCGCGCAAGCGCATGCCCAGGGCGACACGCGGTACGGGCAATTCCATCGCCTGGCGCAGCCGATCGAAGCCTTCGCCACCCACCTCGAGCGTGCCGCGAAGACACTCCAGCGCCGCGCGCGCATCGCCCAAGGTGCCGCTGACCCACAGCTCGTCGCCTGGGCGCGCACCGTTGCGCAACAGCGCCTGTCCCGTGGGCACCTGGCCAAACACCGTGATGCAGATGTTCAGCGGCCCGGCGGTGGTGTCACCGCCGACCAGGTCGACGTCGTGCTGCTCGGCCAGCGCCCACAGGCCTTGGGCGAAGGGTTCGAGGAAGGCCTCGTCGGCGCGTGGCAGCGCCAGCGCCAGCGTGAAGGCCAAGGGCTCGGCGCCGCACGCGGCCAGGTCGCTGAGGTTCACTGCCAGCGCCTTGTGGCCCAGCCGTTGCGGTGGCACGGTGCTCACGAAGTGGCGGCCTTCGACGAGCATGTCGCTGGAAATGCACAGTTGCATGCCGGGCGCGGGCGCGAGCAGGGCGCAATCATCGCCCACGCCCAGCGCTGCGCGGCGCGGTGGGCGCGTGAAGTACTTTTCAATGAGCTCGAACTCGCCCAGTGCCATGCAGTGAATTGTGGGCCCCCTGCCTGCCTTCGAGGTGGTGGCTTGCGCAGCCGCCGGCCCGCGCGCGTGGCGACTCCAAGTCAAAGCCTTCGCCGATGCCTGCGGCGCACGCCCCGACGGGCTCCTAGAATGCGCTCGCCTTTGACGACGCCAAGCACACATGACGAAGAACAGCCTGCCCCAGACAGACAAGAAGTCGGCCGAACTGCGCCTGGCGGCTCTCGAGTATCACGAGTTTCCGATACCCGGCAAGCTGGCCATCGCGGCGACCAAGCCCATGGTCAACCAGCGCGACCTGGCGCTGGCCTACAGCCCCGGCGTGGCGGCTGCCTGCGAAGAGATCGCGGCCGACCCGGCAAATGTCTTCCGCTATACCGCGCGCGGCAACCTGGTGGCGGTGATCACCAATGGCAGCGCCGTGCTCGGCCTGGGCGACATCGGCCCGCTGGCCGCCAAGCCGGTGATGGAAGGCAAGGCGGTGCTGTTCAAGAAGTTCGCCGACATCGATGTGTTCGACCTCGAGATCAACGAGAAGAACCTAGACAAGCTGGTGGATGTGATCGCCGCGCTGGAGCCCACCTTCGGCGGCATCAACCTCGAGGACATCAAGGCGCCAGACTGCTTCTATGTCGAGCGCCGGCTGCGCGAACGCATGAAGATCCCGGTCTTTCACGACGACCAGCACGGCACCGCCATCGTCGTCAGCGCCGCCATGCTCAACGCGCTGAAGGTGGTGGGCAAGCCGATCGGCGAGGTCAAGCTCGTGGCCTCGGGCGCCGGCGCCGCCGCGCTGGCTTGCCTGGGCCTGCTGGAAAAGCTCGGCTTAAAGCGCAGGAACATCTGGGTCACCGATCTGGCGGGTGTGGTCTATCAGGGCCGCACCGAACTGATGGACGAAGACAAGATCGGCTTCGCGCAGAAGACGCGGCTGCGCACCCTGGCCGAGGTGATGCCCGGCGCCGACATCTTTCTGGGCCTGTCGGCGGGCGGCGTGCTCAAGCCGGAGATGGTGGCGGCAATGGCCAATGCTCCGATCATCTTCGCACTTGCCAACCCCACGCCGGAGATCCTGCCCGAGCAGGTCAAGGCGGTGCGTGGCGACGCCATCATCGCCACCGGCCGCAGCGACTACCCCAACCAGGTCAACAACGTGCTTTGCTTTCCGTACGTCTTCCGCGGCGCGCTAGACAGCGGCGCCACGACGGTGAACGACGCCATGGAGATCGCTGCCGTGCACGCCATCGCCGAACTGGCGCAGGCCGAGCAATGCGAGGTGGTGGCTGCGGCCTACGTGGGTGCTACCCTGAGCTTCGGCCCGGAGTACCTGATTCCGAAGCCCTTCGACAACCGGCTGATGGTGAAGATCGCACCGGCCGTGGCGCAGGCCGCGGCCGAATCGGGCGTGGCCCTTCGCCCCGTGGCCGACCTGGAAGCGTACCGCGAGAGGCTGCAAAGCTTCGTGTATGCCTTCGACCCGCTGATGAAGCCGATCTTCACGCAAGCCAGACGCTCGGAATTCAATCGCGTGGCCTACGCCGAAGGCGAAGAAGAGCGCGTGCTGCGAGCGGTGCAGGTGGTCGTGGACGAAGGCTTGGCGCGGCCCACGCTCATCGGTCGGCCGGCGGTGATCGCGGCGCGCATCGAGAAGTTCGGCCTGCGGTTGAAGCAAGACCTCGACTACGACGTCGTCAATATCGAAAACGATCCGCGCTACCGCGACTTCTGGCAGACCTACCACCGCATGACCGAGCGCCAGGGCGTCACCGTGGAGGTGGCCAAGATCGAGATGCGACGCCGGCTCACGCTGATCGGCGCCATGCTGCTGCACAAGGGTGAGGTCGATGGCATGGTCTGCGGTACCTGGGCCACGACGGACCTGCACCTGCACTACATCGACCAGGTCATCGGCAAGCGCCACGGTGGCGCTCCGGGCACGCCACCTGGCGCGAGCATCTACGCCTGCATGAACGGGCTGATACTGCCCGGGCGGCAGGTCTTCCTCGTCGATACGCATGTCAACGCCGACCCGGGCCCGGCAGAGTTGGCAGAGATCACGGCCATGGCGGCCGAGGTGTTGATGCGTTTCGGCATCACGCCCAAGGTCGCGCTGCTCAGCCACTCCAACTTCGGCAGCAGCGAGCATCCCAGTGCGCTGAAGATGCGCCGCACGCTGGCGCTGCTTCGCGAGCAGATACCCTGGCTCGAGGTGGACGGCGAGATGCACGGCGATCTGGCACTCGACAGTGCCGCCCGCCGCATGTTGATGCCGCACAGCACGCTGCATGGCGACGCCAACCTGTTGGTGCTGCCGAACATCGACGCCGCGAATATCGCCTACAACCTGCTGAAGACGGCTGCCGGGGGTGGCATTGCCATTGGCCCGGTGCTGCTCGGCGCAGCCCGGCCGGTGCATGTGCTCACGCCCTCGGCCACCGTGCGCCGCATTGTCAACATGACCGCACTCACCGTCGCCGACGCCAACGCAGTGCGCTGAACGGGACCGTCGGCGCCAAGAACCCGGCGCGAACGCGGCATCGGTGCCGCCTCATAGACAAAAGACAAAGTGTGCGCACGCTCCCGCACCAACCAGCGTGCCCCATCTTGAGGCTTTTGCTTGAGATTTTCGCGGGATTCCGGTAGCATTCCGAACATTGTTTTGGGGTAATCCCGTGGTTTCGTCGCGTTTGCCGTCGCCAAGGCAGTCGTTTGGGAAGTTGGCGCTCGCAATCGCGGCAACGGGAATTCTGTCTTTGGGCGGTGATGCCACCGCAGGTGGCCGGGAGCTGGTTTCCGAGCTGCCAAGGGTGTCGCTGGCAGAGTTGCCGGCTGAGGCCCGACAGACGGAAGAACTGATTCGCAGTGGTGGACCGTTTGCGTATGCCAAAGATGGCATCGTGTTCGGCAATAGGGAGAGACTTTTGCCGACAAATGCCCGCGGTTACTACCGGGAGTACACCGTCAAGACACCCGGTGCGCGCAACCGGGGGGCCAGGCGCATCGTATGTGGGGGCAGTCAACCGGCGGCACCGCAGGCTTGTTACTACACCAGCGATCACTACGCGAGCTTTGTGCGCATCGTGCCATGAGTGCCTTGAGTCCCGCCTCGGCGATGCCGCGCGCTGATCGTCGGGGATGGGCCGGGTGGCTATGGCAAATGCGAACCAGAGCGAGCGCAGGTTGAGGGTTTCGTTGTTTGAAGGAGGAACGTGAGCATGCTGTTGCAAACAGTCCGTCCCAATATCGTGCAGGCGATTCGAGCCTACAGGGTAGAGGATCTGATGCAGGCCGCCGACGGGGTGGGCCAGCATTTCCTGTACGCCAACTTGTCGGCGGCCCAGACCAAACAGGACGTGCTCGACCGCATAGCCGAGTCGTTCCTGTTTCCGGCGCACTTCGGCAAGAACCTTGATGCGCTTTTCGACTGCATGACCGATCTCGTCCACAAGGCCGGTGCGCAACCTGGCTTCGTGGTCGTGCTCGAACAACTGCCCGACAACCCGCGCTTCGACCGTGAAGCGCGCGAGCAGTTGCTTGACGTGTTTCGCGATGCCGCCGACTTCTGGGGGGAACGACGAATACCGTTCAGGTGTTTCTATTCTTTTCAGTAGCCCGCTCCCTGGAAATCGGGTCAGGGGAGCGGGCGGAGATGACCCAGGTTGTCACGGACAAGCCGGCGCACAAAGTCGCCGTGCCAAAGAACGGGACGAATCCCAACTTCGGCATGAACATGCCGTTGATGAGCAGCGCGTTCGACACGGCGATGTGGTTGAGCGCGGCATAAAGCTGTCGTGACGTCATTCGCAAGCGGCCCCGCGCGGGCCGCTTTGCCTTTGTGCGCCCCGATTCAGGTCGGCGCGAGTTGCTGCGCGAGTGCCAGGTACTGCGCCACCGGCACCTCTTCGGCGCGCCGCTGCAGATCGAACGTGCCCGAGAAGCCGCGCGCGTCCAGCCAGCGCCCGAGCGTGTGGCGCAGCAGCTTGCGGCGCTGTGAGAACGCCACCCGCACCAGTTCCGGCAGCAACTCCAGCCGCTGCCCGTGCGGCAGCGGCAACGGGCGCATGCGAACGATGGCCGAATCCACCTTGGGAGGCGGCTCGAAGGCCTGCGGCGGCACCTCGAGCACGGTGTCGATGCGGTAGCGCCATTGCAGCATCACCGACAGCCGGCCGAAGTTCTTGCTGCCCGGTGCGGCGCTCATGCGCGCCGCGACCTCCTTTTGCAGCATGAAGTGCTGGTCGGTCACCACCCCGGCGGATTCGAGCAGGTGAAAGAGGATCGGCGTGGAGATGTTGTAGGGCAGGTTGCCCACCAGCCGCAGCGGCTGCGCCATGTCGCGTGCCAGCGCGCCTAAATCGACCTTCAGCACATCCGCCTCGATCACCGTAAGGCCTGCGTGCTGGCGCAGGCGTGCCGCCAGGTCGCGGTCGAGCTCGACCACGGTCAGCGCGATGCAGCGCTGCAGCAGCGGCCAGGTGATGGCACCCAGTCCGGGACCGATCTCGACCAGGGCCTGCCCGGGCTTCGGGTCGATCAGGTCGACGATGGCCTCGACCACGCAAGCATCGGCCAGGAAATGCTGC
The DNA here is from genome assembly GCA_035633375.1 of Rubrivivax sp. Classification (GTDB taxonomy): domain Bacteria; phylum Pseudomonadota; class Gammaproteobacteria; order Burkholderiales; family Burkholderiaceae_C; genus Rubrivivax. The sequence continues at coordinate 549 of DASQFA010000132.1, read as the reverse complement.
CCGAAACGCTTGCGGGCGATGTGCTTCATCCTGGTCCTAAGGCGGATCGCGCAGTTCCACGTAGGCGCGCGAACGCAGTTCCTTGACCCACTCGACATAGGCCTGCTCGAACTTCTGCTCGCGAAGTGCATTGCGTGCCTGTTCGCGCACCTGCTTGGTATCAAGCGTGGTCTCGCGCCGTTCGACGACTTCGATCAGGTGCACCCCGAAGCGCGACACCACCGGCTGCGACAGACCCGCCACGCTCAGCCTGTTCATCGCCTCCTCGAACTCGGGTACCAGGGCGCCGGGATTGACCCAGCCGAGGTCGCCGCCCTGCGCTGCCGAAGCATCCTCTGAGAACTGGCGCGCCAGGCTTTCGAAGTTGTTGCTGCCGCGTTCGATCTGCGCACGCATGTCGGCCAGGCGCTGCTTGGCGACCTCGACGCTGAGCTGCGCCGACGGGCGCAGCAGGATGTGCCGCGGGCGTGTCTGCGTGACGCGGATGCCGCTGATTTCGCGCCGCTCGATGAGCTTCAGCACGTGCAGACCGGCGCCGCTGCGCAACAC
>DASQFA010000131.1:0-1603 GCA_035633375.1 Rubrivivax sp. | reverse complement strand
GCCCTCGCGGCGCGTCGAACTACTTGCCGGCTGCCTGTGCCTGGCGCACGCGCGGGCGGCTGTCGGCCAGCACCCGCGCCAGCACCTGCGCCGGGTCGGCAAAGCGGCGCGCCATGATCATCGCGGCGATGATGTAGGGCTTCCAGCCGGCTTCCTTGTAGGTCTGGATGCGGTACCTGTCGAAGACGCCGGCGCTGACTTCGCCGCGCTCGCAGGACACGCCGGTGATGTCCGCCGGCAGGCAGTGCATGTACAGCGCCTTGCCGCCGGCGGTGCGCTGCATCATGGCCTCGTCGCAATGCCAGTGCTTGTGCTCGGCGTTCTGTGTGAGGCAGGTTTTCTCCAGCGCCTTCAAGCCGCCGTGGTCGCTGGCGCGCAGCAGTGTGGTGCGCTGCTGCATCACCTTGTAGGGTGCCCACGACTTGGGGTAGACGATGTCGGCGCCCTCGAAGGCCTCGGCCATCGTGGCCAGCTGGCGGAAGCTGCCGCCGCTGGCCTTGGCGTTTGCGTGCGCCACCTCCACCACCGCCGGAATCAGGTCGTAGCCCTCGGGGTGGGCCAGCGTGACGTCCATGCCGAAGCGCGTCATCAGCCCGATGATGCCCTGCGGCACCGACAGCGGCTTGCCGTAGCTGGGCGAGTAGGCCCAGGTCATGGCGATCTTCTTGCCCCTGAGCTGGTCCAGGCTGCCGAAGTGTTCCTGCAGCCAGGCCAGGTCGGCCATGCTTTGCGTCGGGTGGTCGATGTCGCACTGCAGGTTGATGACCGCCGGGCGCTGCGGCAGCACACCCTGGGCAAAGCCATCGTCCAGCGCCGCGCCGACTTCGCGCATGTAGGCATTGCCCGCGCCCAGGTACATGTCGTCGCGGATGCCCACGGCGTCGGCGCAGAACGAGATCATGTTGGCGGTTTCGCGCACCGTTTCGCCGTGCGCGATCTGCGACTTGCCTTCGTCCAGGTCCTGCTGCGTCAGGCCCAGCAGGTTCAGTGCCGAAGCGTAGGAGAAGCGCGTGCGCGTGGAGTTGTCGCGGAACACCGAAACGCCGATGCCGGTGCCGAACACGCGTGTGTCGACGTTCTCGCCGCGCATGCGCCTGATGGCTTCGGCCAGCATCAGCACCTGGCGCAATTCGGCAGGCGTTTGCTCCCAGGTGAGCAGGAAGTCCTTGGCATGCAGCCCCGATTCGAGTTGGCCGATTTCCGCGAGAAGACTTTGGATCTTCTTCATTGCAGCTTCCTTTGCGGGCCCGGCGCCGCAACCCGAGGTGGGGGCTGACGGCGGCGCGGGCGGTTGTGTCGAGAGGGCATGTCTTCAGCGTTGCACACCGGTGAGCAGCACGCCCACGCGCGCGCCCGGGGCCACCACGCCCTGGCGTTGCAGTTGCAGCAGCCCGGCCAGGCCGGCCGAGCCGGTGTGGCTGGGTTCGATGGCGGTGGTTTCGTAAACCGAGCGGTTGGCCTGTTGCAGGGTGTCTTCGTCGACCACCACGCTGCTTCCGCCGGTGGCCGCCACGCCGCGCAGGACGGCCAGCCAGTCGTAGGTCTCGTCGTCGAGGATGCCGCTGGCCACGCTGTGCGGCGGTTCCTCCCAGGGCCACATGAA
>DASQFA010000130.1:0-27841 GCA_035633375.1 Rubrivivax sp. | reverse complement strand
TCGGCGGCGGTCTGTGTCTTGCGCTGCAGGTTGGCGCCATCCTTGATCAGCGCCTCGAAGACCTTGGCGCGGCCCTCCTGGGCCTTGGCAAAGGCGCCCATGCCGGCCAGCCAGATCTGTTGTGCCGATTCCTTCACCGACTGCGCCAACTGGCTGTCGAGCAGGCCCGCGGGCAGGGCTGATCTGTCGCCTGCCGTCTTCTGAATTTTCTTGACCATGTTGCTTCCTTGGTTGGGCGCTATGGAGCCGTGGCCAGCGTGCCACGCGGGGTTGACAACTGTAGGCCCAAGCGGGTGCTGCGACATGTGCATTGTCTAGGGCGGTGGCTCTATCCGGCTGCGGGAAAGCCTGCAGCGCCACGGCACCTGACAGCAGGCAAAATCGGACTCCGCGTGATTTGCGCCAGCCGAAGTGGGCATTGCACCCCGGGCCAGGCGCTGCAGATCATCGCCACGCGCCGGGCCCTGCGACGACCCCGGCCGTCGAGCGTTCGATGGACGCTTTGGACTGGCCAGCATTTCCAAAGCGCCGGACTTTGTTCGACTGCGACCGATGGCACCGCCGCTGGGGCAGCGGGCCTCGCCGCCGTGCGTCACATCATCGGGAGGGCTGCTTGCGGCGCAAAGCCGCCGAATACAAGCAGCCTTCACCGCAGAGGGACGAAGGACGCAGAGGTCCGCAGAAAAATACCGGAAACGATTTGAAACCATTGCATTTCCTCTGCGCCAACTCTGCGTCCTCCGCTGCTCTGCGGTGAATGAATTCGGTGTTTCGCGAGCGGCGGCTATGCGCAGTAAGCAGCCACCCGGCTCGACGATGCAACTTCGGCCAGGTGGTGCGAAGGCGTGTCAGTCCGGCGCGACACGCAGCACCAGCTTGCCGAAGTTCTCGCCTGCGAAAAGCCTGTTCAGCGTCTGCGGGAACACCGCCACGCCGCCTTCGACCACGTCTTCCTTGCTCTTCATTCGCCCGTCCTTCAGGTAGCCCGACAACTCAGCGATGGCCGTGGGGAAACGGTCGGTGTAGTCGAACACCACCATGCCTTCCATGCGCGCGCGGTTGACCAGCAGCGACAAGTAGTTCTTCGGGCCCTGCACCGGCGTGGTGTTGTTGTACTGGCTGATCGCACCGCAGATGACGATGCGTGCCTTGGGTGCCAGCCGGGCCAGCACATGGTCGAGGATCTCGCCGCCGACGTTGTCGAAATAGAGGTTCACGCCCTTCGGGCAATGCGCCTTCAGGCCTTCGCGCACCGAGCCGCCCTTGTAGTCGATGCAGGCGTCGAAGCCGAGTTCCTTGACCACCCAGTCGCACTTGGCCTGCCCACCGGCAATGCCGACCACGCGGCAGCCCTTGATCTTGGCGAGTTGTCCCACGGTCTGGCCCACGGCGCCGGCCGCGCCCGACACCACCAGCGTGTCGCCCGCCTGGGGCAGCCCCACGTCGAGCAGGCCGAAGTAGGCCGTCATGCCGGGCATGCCGAACACGTTGAGCCACTGGGTGACGCTGCCGAGCTTCAGGTCGATCTTGTGCAAGCTGCGGCTGCCGGGCATGCCGGCCCCGGCCTGGCAATACTCCTGCACGCCGAGCAGGCCGCTGACCACGTCGCCAGGCGCAAAGGCCGGGTCCTTGGAGGCGAGCACGCGCCCGATGCCGCCGGCGCGCATGACCTCGCCGATGCCCACCGGCGGGATGTAGCTCTTGCCGTCGTTCAGCCAGCCGCGCATCGCCGGGTCGAGCGACAGCGCGAGGGTCTGCACCAGCACGCCGCCCTCGGCCGGCTCGGCCACTGGCTCCTGGGTGTGCTGCCAGTTGCTCGCATTCGCCATGCCGACGGGGCGCGAAGCCAGGCGTACCTGATGGTTGACAAGTTGGCTCAGCGTGTTGCTCATGGGCGTGCTCCAGGCGGCGCTATCGTCTTGCGCCCGCATCGGCATGGGGGCCGTGCGGGTCGGGCATGGCAGTGCTGAGCCATGGTGTCGGTCGTCGCCAGGGCGACGGCCGGGTGCCGCGCCGGCGCAATGGCGCTACGGGGCCTTGCCGATGGCCGTGACGGTGTAGGTGCCGTCCACCTTGGCGGCGTCGAAGCGCACCTTGTCGCCGACCGCCACGCGCTCCAGAAGCGCCGGGTTGCTGACGCGAAAGACCATCGTCATCGGCGGCATGTCCAGCGCCTTCATCTCGCCATGGCGCAACGTGATCTTGCCCTGCGCCTTGTCGACCTTGACGACTTCGGCGTCGTACGCCTGTGCGTGCGCGGTGAGCGTGGCCAGCAGCAACGCGGCGGCGCTGAGGAATCTTTTCATGGAGCGCCTCTGTGGTGGCGACGGCAAACAATGCCGCCTGCCGCCATCGTAGACCGTTCGGAAAAACCTGAGGTGTGGCAAGTCGATCACGGCAACGGCGGCAAGCCTTTGCGCCACCAGGCGTGCACCGGGTTTCCTACAATGCGCGGCATTCCTGCCCAACGCCGTGCCGCGGCCCCTGCGATGACCCAGCCCACACCGAACGCCGAGCCCCGGCTCGATCACATCTCGCCACGCGACAAGGCCGAGATCCTGTCGCAGGCGCTGCCCTACATTCGCCGCTTCCACGGCAAGACCATCGTCATCAAGTACGGTGGCAACGCCATGACCGACCCGGCCCTGCAGCAGGACTTTGCCGAGGACGTGGTGCTGCTCAAGCTGGTGGGCATGAACCCGGTGGTGGTGCATGGCGGCGGCCCGCAGATCGAGGACGCGCTGGCCAAGATCGGCAAGAAGGGCACCTTCATCCAGGGCATGCGTGTCACCGACGCCGAGACCATGGAAGTCGTCGAGTGGGTGCTGGCCGGGCAGGTTCAGCAGGACATCGTCGGCCTGATCAACGTGGCCGGCGGCAAGGCGGTGGGGTTGACCGGCCGCGACGGCGGGCTGATCCGTGCGCGCAAGCTGCGCATGCTCGACAACAAGGACCCGAGCATCGAACTCGATGTCGGCCAGGTGGGCGAGATCGTGTCCATCGACCCCGCGGTGGTGAAGGCGCTGCAGGACGACCAGTTCATCCCGGTGATCAGCCCGCTGGGCTTCGGCCGCGACAACGAAAACTACAACATCAATGCCGACGTGGTGGCGGGCAAGCTGGCCGAGGTGCTGAAGGCCGAGAAGCTGATGATGCTGACGAACACGCCCGGCGTGCTGGACAAGAACGGCCAGCTGCTCACCAACCTGAGCGCCCGCGAGATCGACGAGCTCTTCGCCGACGGCACGATCTCCGGTGGCATGCTGCCGAAGATCGGCAGTGCGCTGGACGCCGCCAAGAACGGCGTCAACACAGTGCACATCATCGACGGGCGCGTGCCGCACGCCATGTTGCTGGAGGTGCTGACCGACCAGGCCTACGGCACGATGATCCGGTCACATTGACCCAACCCCGCAGCGCCTTCGGCGCTCCCCCATCGAGGGGGCGCCGCCCGCAAACCGGCGCAGCCGGCCCGAGGCGGCCGTTCGAGCGAATGCCGTTGCTGAACGCGGCTGCTGCGGCCAGTGCCGGCTGGCGCGATGGGCACGGCCTTCGGGAGGACGGCGTTGCCCACTGACCGGGTCTGGCTGTTCGATCTGGACAACACGCTGCACAACGCCAGCCACGCCGCCTTTGCCGGCATCGGCTCGAGCATGAACGACTACATCGTGCGCGAGCTGGGCCTCAGCGCCGAAGACGCGGCGGCGCTGCGCCGGCGCTACTGGCTGCGTTACGGCGCCACCTTGCTCGGCCTGGTCAAGCACCATGCGGTGAACGCGGCGCACTTCCTGCACCACACGCATGTGCTGCCGGGGCTGGAGGCGGCGGTGCACGGCCATGCGCACGACTTTGCGGCCCTGAAGCGCCTGCGCGGGCGCAAGTTCATCCTCACCAATGCGCCGCGCGTCTATGCCCACCGCGTGCTCGACGCCCTGGGCATCGGCCACTGGTTCGACGGCGTGATCAGCATCGAGGACATGCGCATGTTCGGCGAACTGCGGCCCAAGCCCGATGCGCGCATGCTGCGCATGTTGCTGGCGCGCCTGGGCTTGCGCGCGTCGCGCTGCGTGCTGGTGGAAGACACGCTGCAACACCAGAAGGCCGCACGCCGCGTGGGCATGAAGACGGTGTGGATGCAGCGCTGGGCGCGTAGCGGCGCGGGCGAGGCGCGCACGCGCTGGAGCATGCAGCCGGCCTATGTGGACATCAAGGCGCGGCGGCTGCGAGTGCTGCACCAGCGCCGGCCCTGAGGCGGCGGCAGAATCGGCTTTCCGAAACTCGGCGCGCTCGGCATGGGCGGATCCGCGTGCACGAAGCACGACGCGGCCTGGAACCACGACGGTTGTGCGCGTCGTCTCCGGCGACCGGCTCGGCACGAAATCTCGACCGTGAGAGCGCCCCCAGACCTGCCGCTTCGCGCCAGGCCCCCCGAGGGGGATGAGCAAACTTCGGGCGGCCGTGCGTTTGCTCATGAGAGCGCAGAAGCGGCCCGCTGCTGCGTCTGCCGAGACGGCGTCGAATACGTCGCGCGGTAGGAAAGTCAGTGTTTACCTGCACCCATAGCCTGTTGTGGCCTATGCCAGAATGTCCTGGACGCCCCACGCCGAAGCCGCCGCCGCCATGTCCGACTCATCCCCCGACCCTGGCGAAGCCGATACGCATACAGCCCAGGACGTGCCGGGCGACGCCGCGGATGAGGCCGCAGAGGCCGCAGAGGCCGCAGAAGCCCCCGAGCTTGTCGAAGCCCCCCCCGCCGCAGGCACCAAGGTGCGAAAGCGCCCGCGCCCGGGCGAGCGCCGGGTGCAGATCCTGCAGACCCTGGCGACGATGCTCGAGCAGCCCGGCGCCGAGCGCGTCACCACGGCCGCGCTGGCAGCGCGCCTGTCGGTCAGCGAAGCCGCGCTGTACCGCCACTTCGCCAGCAAGGCGCAGATGTTCGAGGGCCTGATCGAATTCATCGAGTCGAGCGTCTTCACGCTCGTCAACCAGATCACCGAGCGTGAATCCAGCGGCGCCGAGCAGACGCAGCGCATCGTCACCGTGCTGTTGCAGTTCGGCGAGAAGAACCCGGGCATGACACGGGTCATGGTCGGTGATGCACTGGTGTTCGAGCACGAGCGCCTGACGGCGCGCATGAACCTGTTCTTCGACCGGGTCGAGTCCCAACTGCGCCAGACACTGCGCACGGCGGCCGAAGACGCCGGCTCGGCCACGCCCACCGTCGATGCGCAGGCGCTGGCCTCGGCGCTGACTGCACTCGTCGTCGGGCGGCTGCAGCGTTATGCGCGCTCGGGCTTCAAGCGCCTGCCCACCGAACAGCTCGACCTGTCGCTGCGTCGGCTCTGCGCCTGAAGAGCCCGAGAGTCTTTCGCTCATGCCCGCTCATCGCGCCAAGACACGCCCGCTCGTCGTTGCAAATGCTCGCCATGGCCCGAGCCATGCCCGCGCTTTGCGCCTGGATCGGCCGCGTTTTGGCGCGCTGCTCGGGCACCCCCGAAAAACTCTCAGGCCCTGAGCCGGGCCGGCGCCATGTTCGAAGTCGCTGTCGGCGGCGTGCGCGTGAGTCTGCTGGCGCAGCGCGCCGCCTATCTGCTCGACGAGCGCTGCCTGCTGGTGGCCGATGCGCATATCGGCAAGGCGGTGTCGTTTCGCAATCTCGGCGTGCCCGTGCCGCGGGGCACCACGCAGCAGACGCTGCAGGCATTGAGCGACGCGATCGCGCTCACCGGCGCCGAGCGCGTGGTCTTCCTGGGCGACCTGCTGCATTCGGCGCATGCCCACGCGCCGGCCACGCTGCACGCGTTCGCCGACTGGCGCCGGCGCCATGCTGCGCTGGAGCTGCTGCTGGTGCGCGGCAATCACGACGACCGTGCCGGCGACCCGCCGCCTGGCCTGCGTGTACGCGCCGTCGATGAGCCGCTGCACCTGGGTGGCCTGGCACTGTGCCACCACCCGCAGGAACACCCTGGCGCCTATGTGCTGGCCGGCCATCTGCATCCCTGTGTGGTGCTGGCAGGCCGGGCGCGCCAGCGCTTGCGCCTGCCCTGTTTTCACTTTGGCGCGAAGCTCGGCGTACTTCCTGCCTTTGGCGAATTCACCGGCATGCACGCGCTGCGACCCTTGGCCGGTGACCGGGTGTTCGTGGTCGCCGGCGATGCGGTGCAGCCGCTGCCTGCGGCTACACAACCTACACTGGCGGCATGAGCAGTGCGGCTGCGCGGCGACGGCCGATGTCCGGCCTCGGCCGCAGCTTGAAGCCCCAAGCACCGCACGAAAGCATGCCGATGCGCCCGACCTCCCTCGAATCGTTGATCACCCGTGCCGAAGCGCTGCTCATGCGCCTTGAAGCCGTGCTGCCGCAGGCGCAGGCGGCACCCGAATGGAACGCTTCGATTGCTTTTCGCTACCGCAAGCGTGGCGGCACGGGCCGCATCGAAGCAGTGCGCCATGTGGCGCCGATCCGGCTGGAAGAGTTGGTCGAGGTCGAGCCGCAGAAGCAGCGGCTGCTGCGCAACACCGAGCAGTTCGTCGCCGGCCACGGCGCCAACAACGTGCTTCTCACCGGGGCGCGCGGCACCGGCAAGAGCTCTCTCATCAAGGCTTGTCTGAACGAGTTTGCGGCGCAGGGCCTGCGCCTGATCGAGGTCGACAAGGCCGATCTGGTGGATCTGCCGGACATCGTCGACCTGGTGGCCGAGCGGCCGGAGCGCTTCATCATCTACTGCGACGACCTGAGTTTCGACGAGGGCGAGCCCGGCTACAAGGCGCTGAAGTCGGTGCTCGACGGCTCGGTGTCGCAGGCCTCCGAGAACGTGCTGATCTACGCCACCAGCAACCGGCGCCACTTGTTGCCGGAGTACATGTCCGAGAACCTGAGCTACAAACACACCGAGGACGGCGAGGTGCATCCCGGCGAGGTGGTGGAAGAGAAGATCTCGCTGTCCGAGCGCTTCGGGTTGTGGGTCAGTTTCTACCCGTTCACGCAGGCCGAGTACCTGGCGATCGTGGCACAGTGGTTGCGCGGCTTCGGGGTCGACGAGGCGGCCATTGCCGCCGCCCGCCAGGAGTGCCTGGTGTGGGCGCTGGAGCGCGGCTCTCGTTCCGGCCGTGTGGCCCATCAGTTCGCCCGGGACTATTCGGGAAGGCACCACGCGTGAGCAGCGAACGCGCCCCGGTGGGGCTCGAGCCCCAGGAGCTGCGCCATCCCGTCGACGTCGAGTCGCAGCAGCCGCGCCACCCTGTGGACGTCGAGTCGCAGGAGCCGCGCCATCCTGTGGACGTCGCGGTGGGCGTGCTGATCGACGCCGCGGGCCGTTTCCTGCTCACCAGCCGGCCCGACGGCAAGGTCTATGCCGGTTACTGGGAGTTTCCGGGCGGCAAGCTCGAGGCCGGGGAAGGTGTGGCCGAGGCGCTGGCGCGCGAGCTGCACGAAGAACTGGGCATCCACATCGGCGCGGCCCAGCCCTGGAAGATCGAGCTGATGGACTATGCCCACGCGCGGGTGCGCCTGCATTTCTGCAAGGTGTTCGACTGGCGCGGTGAATTCCTGATGCGCGAGGGCCAGCGCATGGCCTGGCAGACGCTGCCGGTGACGGTGCAGCCGGTGTTGCCAGGCACGATCCCGGTGCTGCAATGGTTCGCCGCGGAGCAGGGCTTTGCCGGCCACACGCACCCGGGGTGATTGCTACACTGGCCCGATGATCTGGCTGGATTCGATCAAGTGGGATGCGCAGGGGCTGCTGCCGGTAATCGCACAAGAGCTGGGCAGCAACGATGTGCTGATGTTCGCGTTCATGAACCGCGAGGCGCTGACACGCACTGCCGAGCTCGGCCAGGCGGTCTACTGGAGCCGTTCGCGCCAACGCCTTTGGCACAAGGGCGAGCAATCTGGCCACTTCCAGCAGGTGCACGAAATGCGACTGGATTGTGATAACGACGTGCTGCTGCTGAAGGTGACGCAGCTCGGGCATGAACCCGGTATCGCCTGCCACACCGGCCGCCACAGCTGCTTTTTCCAGCGTTTCGAGGACGGTGGCTGGCGCAGCGTCGAGCCGGTACTGGTCGATCCGCAGCACCTCTACAAATGATTGCCGCGCCGCCACCCAGGCGCCTGCCGCTTTTTCATGGCAAGGCAGCCCGCCAGTGCAAGGGCAAGACATGAGCGGCAACGACACGCTGGCCCGCCTGGCCCAGGTGATCGAGGCGCGCCGCGCCGGCGATCCGCACAAGAGTTACGTGGCGCGCTTGTTTTCCAAGGGAGGCGACGCCATCTTGAAAAAGATCGGCGAGGAAGCCACCGAAACGGTCATGGCCGGCAAGGATGGTGATCGCCAGAAAATCGTTTACGAGGTGGCGGACTTGTGGTTCCATTCGATGCTGCTGCTCGAACACTTCGGCCTGAAGCCGGCGGATGTGCTGGCCGAGCTGGAGCGGCGCGAAGGGCAGTCGGGGCTGGAGGAGTTTGCCGCGCGCAAGTTGCACAACCGGGAGAGTGAAGGCACATGAACCAGATCATCGAACTCGACGAGCGGCAGGCCTCCTTGAAGACGTTCGGCCACATCAGCTACCTGCTGCACCTGATCGTGGCCGTCGGCGCAGTCATGCCCGGTGCGCAGGCCAGCGTGATGCTGCTCATCGTGGCCTTCGTCATCGATCTGGTGAAGAAGGACAGCGCCGTCGGCACCTGGCAGGAATCGCACTTCCGCTGGCGCATCCGCACCGTGTTGTGGGCCGCCGGGCTGTACCTGGTGACGGCACCGCTGTGGCTGCTGTTCTTCGTGCCGGGCTGGATTGCCTGGGGCGTGATCTCGATCTGGTTCCTGTACCGCGTCGTGCGCGGTTGGATGAACCTGAACGCCAACGTGGCGATGCCGGGCTGAGGCTGCCATGAGCCAGGACCCGAACTGCATCTTCTGCAAGATCGTCGCCGGCAAGATCCCGTCCAGGAAGGCTTACGAGGATGCGGAACTTCTGGCTTTCCACGACATCAACCCGTGGGCCCCGGTGCATGTGCTCATCATTCCCAGGCAACACATCACCACGCTGTACGACGTGCAAGCCGAGCACGACGCCCTGCTCGGCCGAATGCTCGGTCTGGCGCCGCGGCTGATGCGCGAGCTGGGTGTTGTGAATGGCTTTCGTACGCTGATCAACACCGGCGAGGACGGCCGGCAGGAGGTGCAGCATCTGCACATGCATGTCATGGGCGGTCCTCGCCCCTGGGTCAAGGGTTGATTCGTACCGCTGAACAGCGGCGCGGCTCACCTAGAATCTAACATTGCTTTGCGGGAGAAATGTCATGGGTTCGTTCAGCATCTGGCATTGGCTGATCGTGTTGCTGGTCGTGGTGTTGATCTTCGGCACCAAGAAGCTGAAGAACATCGGCACCGACCTGGGTGGTGCGGTCAAGGGCTTCAAGGACGGCATCAAGAGCGGCGGCGAGGCGGCAGACGAGGCGGCTGCCACACCACCGACGCAGCAAGTCGGCACGCAGAAGACGGCCGATGGCAATACGGTGGACGTCGAGGCGCGGACCAAGTCCTAGGATCCGTGAGCGTGTTTCTCGCGGGGGCCGGCCTGGGCCACCCTGACGCCGCATGATCGACTTCGGTTTCGACAAGATTGCGCTCATCGGCGCAGTGGCTTTGATCGTCATCGGCCCGGAGAAGCTGCCGCGTGTGGCACGCACCGTGGGCCACATGCTGGGCAAGGCCCAGCGCTACGTGGCCGACGTCAAGGCCGAAGTCAATCGCTCGATCGAGCTCGACGAACTGAAGAAGATGAAGACCCAGTTCGAAGACGCAGCGCGTGATGTCGAAAAGAGCGTGCAGTCCGAGGTGCAGCAGGCCAGCACCGCTTTCGAGTCCGAGTGGGCCGGGGTGAAGTCGGGCCTCGACGGCGGCGGCAGCACGCATGTGGGCATGACGCCGCTGCCGCCGCAGTACAAGCACCCGAAGAAACACTGGCGCCTGAAACGTGGCGCCACGCCGCAGTGGTTCAAGCAGCGCCAGGGCATCCGTACCCGGGCGCAGTCGGGCGCCGCGCGCGTGGCGCGCTTTCGCCCGCCGGGCTACAAGTCGCGTCCATGAGATCGACGGGCCGTCCCAAGAGCTCATGCTCCCGCCTGGCGGGACGGCGCGAAGCGCCTGGGGTGCACTTGATGCACTCCACGTGCCATCTCAGGAACCCAGGCGCCTGTTCTGCCGTGGGCCAGGGCGCGGCCGAGGTGCCTGATGGGAGATAGCGACAAGCCGCGCGACGAACTCGAAGGCACCGAGGCACCCTTCGTCTCGCACCTGGTGGAGTTGCGCGACCGCCTGATCCGCGCACTCATCGCGGTCGGCGCGGCCTTTGCCGTGCTGGCGATATGGCCCGGCCCGGGGCCGCTGTACGACTTGCTGGCGGCACCGCTGGTGGCCAACCTGCCGGCCGGCGCCACGCTTATCGCCACGAACGTGATCTCGCCGTTCATGGTGCCGCTGAAGATCACCTTGCTGGCGGCCTTCCTGGCGGCTTTGCCGGTGGTGCTGTACCAGGTGTGGGCCTTCGTCGCGCCGGGCCTGTACAGCCACGAGAAGAAGATGGTGCTGCCGCTGGTGGTGTCGAGCACGGTGCTGTTCTTCCTCGGCGTGGCCTTCTGCTACTTCTTCGTCTTCGGGCAGGTGTTCAAGTTCATCCAGGGTTTTGCGCCAAAAAGCATCACCGCTGCGCCGGACATCGAGGCCTACCTGAGTTTCGTGATGACCATGTTCATCGCCTTCGGCGCGGCCTTCGAGGTGCCGGTGGCGGTGGTCGTGCTGGCCCGCCTGGGCGTGGTGACGATCGAGCAGCTCAAACAATGGCGCGGCTACTTCATCGTCGGCGCGTTCATCGTCGCGGCGGTCATCACGCCGCCGGACGTCGTCTCGCAACTCGCGCTGGCCATCCCGATGTGCCTGTTGTACGAGCTGGGCATCTGGTGCGCCAAACTCTTCATCAAGCACACCAAGCCACCCGACGCCGAGGCCGACACCGCGCCCGACCGCGCCGCCTGAGCGGTAACCTACTCGCCCGCGCGGCGTTGCGCCTTGGGCCTTTGTGCCACGCTCAGCTTCAGCTGCAGTGACTGCTCGCCGCGCTGTACCGCGACGCTGGCGTCCGTCTGCGGCTTCAGCGCCGCCACTGCCGCGAGCAACTGCGCGGTGTTCGCGACCTCGGCGCCGGAGATCGCCAGCACCACGTCACCGGGGCGCATGCCACCGCGGCTGGCCGGACCGTCCTGCAGCACCCCGGTGATGAGCACCCCCTGCTTGACCGGCAGGCCCAGGCTGGCGGCCAGTTCGGGTGTCAGATCACGCGGCTCCACGCCGATCCAGCCGCGCGTCACCTGGCCATCACGCAGAAGTGCGTCCATCACCATGCGCGCGCTGTCCACCGGAATGGCGAAGCCGATGCCCATGCTGCCGCCACTGCGGCTGTAGATGGCGGTGTTGATGCCGATCAGCTGGCCGTTGGTATCTACCAGCGCGCCGCCGGAATTGCCCGGGTTGATTGCGGCATCGGTCTGGATGAAGTTCTCGAACGTGGACAGGCCCAGCTGGTTGCGACCCAGCGCGCTGACGATGCCGGAGGTCACGGTCTGCCCGACGTTGAACGGGTTGCCGATGGCCAGCACCACGTCGCCCACCTGCAACGCACGCACATCGCCCAGCGCAATCACGGGCAGCGGGTGGAGCTTGATCTGCAGCAGCGCCAGGTCGGTTTCGGGATCGGTGCCGACGAGCCGCGCGCGCGCCTGGCGGCCGTCGGCCAGCTGCACGTCGATGTCGTCGGCACCTTCGACTACGTGGTTGTTGGTCAGCAGGTAGCCGTCGGCAGAGACGATCACGCCCGAGCCCAGCCCCATCTGGGGCTGCTGCGAGCCGCGTCCGTTGCCGAAGAAGAAGCGAAACCACGGGTCCTCGCCCTGAGCGCGTGTACGCGAGGTCTTGCTTGCGACGATGCTCACCACCGCCGGTGCAGCACGTTTGGCGGCGCTGCTGTAGCTGCCGGTGGCCGTAGCCACCGGCGCGTGGCTCTGCGGCAATGCGGCCGGCGCCGACACTTGGGGGACTGGCACGACCGGGCCAGTCCCCGGCATCCAATGCGGCTTGAGCGTGGCCAGCGCGAACCATACCGCCAAGGCGACAGTCACCGTCTGGGCGAACAGGAGCCAGAGCTTGCGCAGCATCGGTGGGCTTTAGTGGGTGGGGGTTGGGGGAGGCGACAGCAACACCTGCGCGAGCATTATCGGCGCCGGGCGCCGCGCCGCGGCCTCGATCCACAATGGCGCATGAAGACCAAGCCACTGCTCTTGACCATGGGTGATGCCTGCGGCATCGGACCCGAGACGATTGTCAAAGCCTTCACCGAGGGCGCCGCAGAAGACTGTGTGGTGGTTGGCGACCCGCTGGTGCTGCGCCGGGCGGTGCGCGCGTTGGGGCAGGTGCTGCCCGTGGCGTTGCTCGAGGCGCCGGACGACCTGCTGGCGGTGCCACCGGCATGCCTGGGCGTGCTGCGTCCCGAGCACATGCCGGGCGGCCTGGACCAACTGCCGTGGGGAAAGGTGCACGCCCAATGCGGCGCCGCGGCCGCGCGGTGCATCGAAGATGCGGTGCGCTGGCTGCAGCGCGGCCAAGCCGCCGCGATGGTGACGGCGCCAGTCCACAAGGAGGCGCTGGCAGCCGCCGGCATCGGCTTCCCGGGGCACACCGAAATGCTGCAGGCGCTGGCCACGCCACCTGGCGCCTCGCCCTCACCGGTGCGCATGATGCTGGCCAACGACGAACTGCGCGTGGTGCTGGTCAGCATCCATGTGGCCTTGCGCCGCGCCGTGGAGCTGGTGAGCTTCGACTCGGTGCTGCAGACGATTTGCATCGCGCACGCGTCCAGCGCCGCCTGGGGCCAGCCCAAGCCGCGCATCGCCGTCGCCGGGCTGAATCCGCATGCGGGCGAAGGCGGGCTGTTCGGTGACGAGGAGCATCGCTTCATCGCGCCGGCCATCGAAGCGGCGCGCCGCCTGGGCATCGATGCGAGCGGGCCCTTCGCGCCCGACACGGTGTTCATGCGTGCGCGCCATGCCCCGGGGCACCCTGGTGAATTCGACCTGGTGGTGGCGATGACGCACGATCACGGATTGATCCCGGTGAAGTACCTGGGCGTGGAGCAGGGGGTGAACGTCACGCTCGGCCTGCCATTCGTGCGCACCAGCCCGGACCACGGCACGGCCTTCGATATCGCCGGCACGGGCAAAGCCGATGCCTCCAGCCTGAAAGCGGCGATCCGCGTGGCGCGGCAATTGACGGCGGGGCGTTGAGGCTGTCTCCAATCGCATTGCCGGCCCGCGTGCGCAAAGGGTTGAAGCGAATGTGCGCAATGTGGGCGGCCACGAAGGGCAGCTTTGCGCCGGTCGCAGCCGATTGGCCGGCGCCGCATTGCGGAGGCTTGGAAGCCCAGTGATGCGGGGCGTGCTCAGGCGGCGACGCGCGAGCCTATCGCCGCCAGCTGGCGGCGCGCCCGCGCCGTGGCACGCTCGATCAGATAGCCGTTCTCGAAGGAGCGCAGGCGCCCGGTTTCGCACAGCCGCACCAGCATGCGGTGCGTCATTGAAATGCTCTGCTTGTGGCGCGCGCCGCGCGTGAAGACAAAGAAGGTGCGGCCCGGGCTGACGTGGCTAAGGCGCACTTTCTGCCATTTTTCGTCGAGGTGCATCTGATAGGCAAAGCCGATCTGCACGTGATCGGCCAGCGACTTGCCACGCGACGGTTCGGCGGCTTCGGCCTTGGGCAGGCCGGCGATGTCCAGATCACCTTCGGCGGGCTCGGGCTCGGCGCCCAGGTCGATGTCGACCTTGCCGTCCCAGTTGACCGCGCCTTCGTCCATCAGGCCGATGCGCTGCGCTTCTTCGGCCGTGAAGCGGGGCATCACGACTTCGTCGCGCAATACCGGCAGATGACCCTGCGGCGGCGGCAGTTCGCTCGCCTCGGGCATGGCCTCGCCGAGGGCAGTGTCGACCTGCTTGGCCAGCAGGTTGTAGTCGAGCGTGCGCAGCGCCTGACCCTTCAGCGACTCGGCATGCGCCGGCAACAACAGTCCGAAGAAGGACTTCTTTGCGGATTCCGGCCAGCCGATCAGGTCCATGCCCTCGTTCAGTTCCTTCATCAACGTGGGCAGTTGCATCAGGAAGGACTTGCGCTGCTCGGGCGAGCCCTTGGGCTGCACGCTCATGAAAAGCTCGCGCCCGGCGTGGCGCAACCGTTTCACGCGCGCGCTGTCGGCGCCGTCGAGGCGCGCTGCGCGCATCAACGCCTGACTCCACACCTGGCTGATGAAGTCGCGCACGAACTCGGTCACCGGCAGCGGCTTGAGCAGTGACTGAAGCTGCTGCGTGTAGCGCTGCTGGAGGCGCAGATCGGTTTCCTTCTCGGCCAGCAAGCTGGCGGCACCGCCGTTGTCCTGCACGTCGCGCCGCGCCTGCTCGACGATGAAGGCTTCCAGCACCGACAACTTCTGCTCGTAGACCTCGATCTGGTCGAAATCGCCTTCGACGATCTCCTGTACCAGATCGCCCACCAACGCCAAGAAGCGTTGGCCCTGCTCCGATTCGAAGTCCTCGAAGGCACTGCCGAGCGAGGCAATGCGGTTCACGAAGCGCCGCACCGGATGCTTGCGCGAGGAGAAGAAGCTCGAGTCGCCCAATGCCGCCCGCAGCACCGGCAGCTGCAGTCGCGCGATCTGGCGCGCCATTTGCGGCGGCACCTTGGGGTCGGACAGGATCTGGTCGAACAGGCTGCCGATGACGTCGATCACCATGTGATCGAGCGAGCCGTGGGAGGCCTGCCGCAGCGCGTCGCGATGGGTGCGGATCAGGTTCGGCGCCACCGGCAAAGCGCGGCCGACCTCATGTTCGTAGGCGCCGGACATCGACTGGGCATGACCCGCGTCCGCTGCGAAAGCGCCGTCTTCGCCACCGGGGCCCAGGTCGGTGAAGGCCAGGCGGCGAAGCAGCGTCATCAGCCCGGCGTCCACATGGCCGAGAAGCGTGCCCTGCGGCGCCTGCCCGTGCATCGGATCGCGCGCACCCCCGTGGCCGAACTGACCGCGGCCCGTGCTGACGCCAAAACGGCCATGCGCCGAGTGTCGGTGGGTGTCGTCATGGCGCCCGCTGTTGCGGGCATCGAAATGGCCACTGGAGGCGTCCTGCGAGTGGGGCGCCGAGTGGTCAAGGCCGACTGGCCGACTCGATGTGTCGTAACCTGAATTCGTGCGCCCGAAGCCCGAGCCGCGCTCCGACGTGCGCACGCTCGGCGACGACGGCTTCACCCCCGCGGCGCGCATGTCGGCGACGATTGCCGCATAGGTTTGGGCCATCGACGTGGCCATCGAGCGGCCGAGTTCGGCAACCAGCACCGTGCGCAACTCGGCGCGCTCGGTCACCAGGTCCACCGAGCGCACCATGGCGTTGCCGATGACCTCGGCACGAAACGGATTGCGCGGCGTATCCGCGCTGCCGTGCAGCATCGAGCCGACGAAGGTGTCGAGTTCGCGTTGTTCGACCTCGCAGTCCTGGGCGATCTGCAGGCCGAATCGTTCGGCGCTGACCTGCACCTCCATCTCGCGGTCGTCCACCAGGCTGAGCGCATCCCAGCTGGTTTCGGCAAGCGCGCCCTGCGACGAACTGCGTGGCAGGACTTCACTCTCGACGCGCCGGTCCAGGACATCGTCGAAACTGTTGCAAAACACGGCCAGCTTGCGATTCAGCTCGAACTGCGCACCCAGCAGGTTGTCACGCTGGAAGACGTTGGCCGAGGCCAGGGCCGACGCGCCAAGGCTGTCCACGGCGCGTTCGGCAGCGCCGCGCGCCGCCAGTTTCATGCGCCGCACAGCAGCTTCGATGGCTGCAGGCAGACCTAGAGTGGGCGACTGGTTCATGGGGCGGATCAGTATTCGACCTGTATCGGCCGCCGAAATGCCCGCTGTAGCCGCGCCGAGCGGGCCAAGCGTGCTATTTCCTCAATGCATCGCGAATCTCGCGCAGCAGCACCACGTCTTCGGGCGTCGCCGGCGGCGGAGCCGGTGGCGCCGCTTTCTTCAGCCTGTTGATCTGCCGCACCATGAGGAAGATGATGAAGGCCAGGATCACGAAGTTCAGCGCCACGGTGATGAAGCTGCCGTAGGCGAAGACCGCGCCGGCTTTCTTCGCCTCGACCAGGTTGGTGGCGGTCTGCCCGGCCAGTGGAACGAAGTAGTTGTTGAAATCCAGCCCACCCAAGATCTTGCCGATGATCGGCATGATCAGGTCGCTGACGATCGAATCGACGATCCGGCCGAAGGCGGCGCCGATGATCACGCCGACGGCCAGGTCCATGACATTGCCCTTGAGCGCGAATTCCTTGAATTCAGTCGCAAATCCCATGCTGTGCACTCCCGTTGTTTGAAGCCCAGGTCCACCTTGGTCCTGCAGGCCGCCAGTATCGCCGAGCGAACTTGAGCGTCAACCCGGGGCAGCCGCAGGCCGAATGGCCCTGTTGCCGTCCCCGGACCGCGTGAAGCGCTCGGATAGAATTACGAGTTGTTTCGCATGGCAGTCTTCAAGTCGAGGGGAAGCATGAGTGAGGCCAAAGTCGATACAGGTCGTCGCACCTGGATCGCCATTACCTGTGGAGCCGGCGCGGTGGGTGGCGCCGCGGTGGCGGTGCCGTTCATCAGCAGCTTCGCTCCCTCCGAACGGGCCAAGGCCGCGGGCGCACCGGTGCAGGCGGATATCAGCGGCTTGCGACCGGGTGAAAAGATGACGGTCGAATGGCGCGGCAAGCCGGTGTGGATCGTGCGGCGCACCGAGGAGCAACTGGCGACGCTGAAGAAGACCGAAGTCCAGGTTGCCGATCCGTTCTCCAAGCGCAATCCATCGGAATTGACGCCCGAGTACGCCCGCAACATTCCGCGCTCGATCAAGCCGGAAGTCTTCGTTTGCGTGGGCATTTGCTCGCACCTGGGCTGCTCGCCGACCGCCAAGTTCGAGCCCGGCGCGCAGCCGTCGTTGCCGGACGACTGGCTGGGCGGGTTCTTCTGCCCCTGTCATGGCTCGACCTTCGACATGGCCGGGCGCGTGTTCAAGAACAAGCCCGCACCCGACAACCTCGAAGTGCCACGCCACATGTACTTGTCGGACACGCTCTTGCTGATCGGCGAGGACAGCAAGGCCTGAGCGGCCAAAAATGAATCACAGGGGTTGAAAGATGGCTGAAATGAAGCAAGCGCCTGCCGGCGCATCGGTGGCCGAGCAGGCCATGACATGGGTGGACAACCGTTTCCCGGCCACCAAGCTCTACAAGGAGCACATGTCGGAGTACTACGCCCCCAAGGCGCAGAACTTCTGGTACTTCTTCGGCTCGCTGGCGCTGCTGGTGCTGGTCATCCAGATCGTCACCGGCATCTTCCTGGTGATGCACTACAAGCCCGATGCAGCGCTGGCCTTCGCCTCGGTCGAGTACATCATGCGCGACGTGCCCTGGGGCTGGCTCATCCGCTACATGCATTCCACCGGGGCGAGCGCGTTCTTCATCGTCGTCTATCTGCACATGTGGCGTGCGCTGATCTACGGCAGCTACCAGAAGCCGCGAGAACTGCTCTGGGTCTTCGGCGTGGCGATCTTCCTGTGCCTGATGGCCGAGGCCTTCATGGGCTACCTGCTGCCCTGGGGCCAGATGTCCTTCTGGGGCGCGCAGGTCATCATCAACCTGTTCGCCGCCATTCCCTTCATCGGCCCCGACCTGGCGCTGCTGATCCGCGGTGACTACGTGGTCGGCGATGCCACGCTGAACCGGTTTTTCGCCTTCCACGTGATTGCCGTGCCGCTGGTGCTGCTCGGCCTGGTGGTGGCGCACATCATCGCGCTGCACGAGGTGGGATCGAACAATCCGGACGGCATCGAAATCAAGGAAAAGAAGGATCCGAAAACGGGCATCCCGCTGGACGGCATCCCGTTCCACCCCTACTACACCGTGCATGACCTGATCGGCGTGGGCGTGTTCCTGTTCATCTTCAGCGCCATCGTCTTCTTCGCCCCCGAGATGGGCGGCTATTTCCTCGAGTACAACAACTTCATCCCTGCGGATGCGCTGAAGACGCCTCTGCATATCGCACCGGTCTGGTACTTCACGCCCTACTACTCGATGCTGCGCGCGGTGACCGACCCGATGATCAACGTGTTGGCCGCGATCGTGGCAATTGCCGCGGTGCTGGCGGTGCTCAAGGGCGGGCTGTCGGGCGTGTGGAAGTTTGCCGTGCTGGCGGCGGCGTTGGTGGGCATCGTGCTGCTCAAGACATTCGACGCCAAGTTCTGGGGCGTGGTGGTGATGGGCGTGGCGGTGATGGTGCTGTTTCCGCTGCCCTGGCTGGACCGCAGCCCGGTCAAGTCGATCCGTTACCGGCCCAGCTGGAACAAGTGGCTGTACGGCATCTTCGTCGTCAACTTCGTCGTGCTGGGTTACCTGGGCATTCAGCCGCCCTCCGATATCGGCACGCTGGTGTCGCAGGCCGGCACCTTGTTCTATTTCGGTTTCTTCCTGCTGATGCCGTGGTGGAGCCGCCTCGGCACCTTCAAGCCGGTGCCTGAGCGCGTGGTCTTCCATGCCCATTGACAGGTCCGGTGGAGCACAACAAATGACGAAGAGATTCTTTCTGGGCCTGCTGCTCGCGTTGGGCCTGTTGGGCGGCGCGCACGCCGCGGGCGGCGGCGTCGCACTCGACAAGTTCCCTGCCGACCGGGTGACGAACCTGGCGGCGCTGCAGAACGGCGCGCGACTATTCGTCAACCACTGCCTGAATTGCCACTCGGCCAGCTACATGCGCTTCAACCGCATGACGGACATCGGCCTGACCGAAGAGCAGATCAAGAACAACCTGGTGTTCGGCGCCAAGAAGGTGGGCGATCCGATGAGCATCACCATGAACCCGGTGCAGGCCAAGGACTGGTTCGGCGCCGCTCCGCCTGACCTGACCGTGGTGGCGCGCTCGCGTGCCGGCAACGGTGGCAGCGGTGCGGACTATCTGTACACGTACATGCGCACCTTCTACCGTGACGACAGCACCATCACCGGCTGGAACAACCTGGCCTTCCCGAATGCCGCCATGCCGCATGTGCTGTGGGAGCTGCAGGGCCAGCAGCGTGCCGTGTTCGCCACCGAGAAGGATGCTCACGATCCGGCCAAGACGCACAGTGTCTTCAAAGGTTTCGAGCCCCTCAGCGCGGGCGCGATGTCGGGCGCCGAGTACAACGAGGCGGTGGCCGATCTGGTGGCTTTCATGCAATGGATGGCTGAGCCCCACCGGGGCCAGCGTGTGCGGCTGGGTGTGTTCGTGCTGCTGTTCCTGGCCGTTTTCACGCTCATTGCCTGGCGCCTGAATGCCGCTTACTGGAAAGACATCAAGTAGCCCAACGTCGGCGCGGCGCCCGACGCCGTGCCACGCCCCACAGCGCAACCGGCCTGTCGGGCCGTGTGCGCTTGAAGCTTTTCGGCGCGACGGCTTTGTCGCACTGCTGACCAGGAGCCCGCCACCATGATGGTGCTTTATTCCGGAACCACTTGCCCGTACTCGCACCGTTGCCGCTTCGTATTGTTCGAGAAGGGCATGGATTTCGAGATCCGCGATGTCGACCTGTTCGCCAAGCCCGAAGACATTGCGCTGATGAACCCGTACAACGAGGTGCCTATCCTCGTCGAGCGCGACCTGATCCTGTACGAATCGCACATCATCAACGAGTACATCGACGAGCGCTTCCCGCACCCGCAGCTGATGCCGGGCGACCCGGTGGCGCGTGCGCGCGTGCGGCTGTTCCTGTTCAATTTCGAGAAGGAACTGTTCGCGCACGTGAACCTGCTCGAATCGCGCGGCGTCAAGGCCACCGACAAGCAGTTGGAGAGGGCGCGTTCGCAGATCCGCGACCGCTTGACGCAGCTGGCGCCCATCTTCCTGAAGAACAAGTTCATGCTCGGCGACGATTTTTCGATGCTCGACGTGGCCATCGCGCCGCTGCTGTGGCGCCTGGACTACTATGGCATCGACCTGTCGAAGAACGCGCTGCCGCTGCTGAAGTATGCCGAACGCATCTTCTCGCGTCCGGCCTACATCGAGGCGCTGACGCCTTCGGAAAAGGTCATGCGCAAATAGCCTGCGCGCCGCGCAACGCAGCTGATGAACAAACCCCTCACGCCTGACTCACAAGGCACGTCCACGCGGCCGTACCTGATCCGGGCGCTGCACGACTGGTGCACCGACAACGGCTTCACGCCCTATGTGGCGGTGTATGTCGATGCCAGCGTGCAGGTGCCGCTGGAGTACGTGAAGAACAACGAGATCGTGCTCAACGTGGGCTTCGAGGCCACCACCGCGCTGAAGCTGGGCAACGAGTTCATCGAGTTCAAGGCGCGGTTCGGGGGCATGGCGCGCGAGATCGTGGTGCCGGTGGACCATATCGTGGCGATTTATGCGCGCGAAAACGGCCAGGGCATGGCCTTTCCGGTGCCCACGGCCCCGGGCGGCAGCACCTCGGCTGTGGAGAGCGCGGCGTCGACGGCCACACCGTTGCGCGGGCTGCGGCTGGCCAGCACCGAGGCCGAGGCGGTGCCGCCGCCCGCCCCGCCGTCGCGCCCGGCGCCACGGCCCTCGTCCCGCTCGCCCACGGATGAGCCACCGGAGCCGACGAGTCCCCGTCCCTCGCTCAAGCGCATCAAATAGCGCGCTTCTACAATTGCGTCTCACGCCGGCTTAGCTCAGTTGGTAGAGCACCCGCCTTGTAAGCGGAAGGTCATCAGTTCGATTCCGATAGCCGGCACCATCCATGAAGTGCGCCCACCCGTTTGGCGCTTGATGCTCACGCATGGCTCACCGTTGCGCATCTCATCCCGGCGCGCACAGCCCCTGTGCAGGTGACAGCGCGGCGTTGACATGCTGCGCCGGGTGCACGCGCTGGCCCGACCTTTGGTAGGACGGGCCGATCGACGCAGGGGAGCGCACTGGAATGGTCGCTGCCTGGCGATCGAGCAGACTGCGTCGCAGATCATCGACATGCTCTCGGCGCGCGCAGCGGGTTTGCTTTAGCGTCTGCCAGCATGGGTGCTTGGGTGCAAGCCTGCGGCCCTGCGCGCCCAGCGCAAAGTGCGGGGCGCGGCCGCCATGCGCGCGATCGCGACAGCGGCGTTCTGCTGGCCGCCGCCCCTTCGAGTTGCCCGGCAGGCACCCTCAGCCCGATTGAACGCGGATGCGGATCGAAGTCACCTGCAATCCCTGGGCGAGAAGGGTCGCCTCGAGTGTGGGCAGCAGTTGACGCAGCTTCGACGCGGCTGCACCGTGGGGTACCAGCAACGACCAGCCCTCGTCGTCCAGGGGCCCCGGGCGCACCTGATCGCGCAGGGCGTCGGGCAACTGCTCGCGGACGGCGGCAAACCGGGCGCGTGATTCCTGCAGGCGTTGCAGCAGCCGAGCCAGGGCTTGGCTTTGGTCGAGCGCGGCGCCCAGCGCAAAGGTGCCGGGGCTGTGCGGGCCAGTGATCTTGCGCTCGGGCATGACCGAGAGTTTAGCGATGCAGATCCTGGTCACCCACGGTCAGCTTGCCCGCAGCCGGATCCTGCACTTCAGCCGTCTGCAGATCATGGTTGCGCAGCGGCTCGCTGCCCGGCATGTGGCAGGCGCGGCCCGGGCGCCGAACATTGCACAGGGTGCGCCGCGCCGCCAGTGCCGATGGCCTGTGGCGCGAGGTGCGGGTGCTAAACTCGCCGGCCCTTGCGGGTGTGACAGACCTTGCAAACCGGGAGGCAGCACCCAACTGCCTCTGACATTTGGCGTTGTGCTTGGATGCCTTGCGGGCGCGTGCCCGGCAACGCCGGGCGCACAGGCGCCGAGTCCACCCCAATCCTGATGCCGCATGTTGCCAAAGATCCTGACCCAGATTTTCGGTAGTCGCAACGACCGCCTGCTGAAGACCTACCGGCGCACGGCGCAGCAGATCAACGAACTCGAGCCGCGCTTCGAAGCGCTGGACGACGCGGCGCTGCGCGCCAAGACCGACGAGTTCCGCCAGCGGCGGGCCCAGGGCGAGGCGCTCGACAAGCTCTTGCCAGAGGCCTTTGCGGTGGTGCGCGAAGCCAGCAAGCGCGTGCTCAAGATGCGCCACTTCGACGTGCAGTTGATCGGCGGCATCGCCTTGCACGAAGGCAAGATCGCCGAAATGCGCACCGGTGAAGGCAAGACCCTCGCCGCCACACTGCCGGTGTACTTGAATGCGCTCGAAGGCAAGGGTGTGCATCTGGTCACCGTCAACGACTACCTGGCGCGTCGCGATGCCGAGTGGATGGGCCGCATCTACAACTTCCTGGGGCTGAGCGTGGGCGTCAACGTGCCAGGCATGCAGCGCGAGGAGAAGCAGGCCGCCTATGCCGCCGACGTGACCTACGGCACGAACAACGAGTTCGGCTTCGATTACCTGCGCGACAACATGGTCTACGAGGTCGCCGACCGCGTGGCGCGCGGCTTGAGCTACGCCATCGTGGACGAGGTCGATTCGATCCTCATCGACGAAGCGCGCACGCCGCTGATCATCAGCGGCCAGGCCGAGGACCACACCGACCTGTACGTGCGCATCAACGCCGTGGTGCCCAAGTTGAAGAAGCAGATCGGCGAGGCCGACCCGCGCACCGGCGAGGGCGTGATCGAGCCCGGCGACTTCACGGTCGACGAAAAGAGCCACCAGGTGTTCCTCACCGAAGACGGACACGAGAACGCCGAAGCCATGCTCCGCGAAGCCGGGCTGCTAGTCGAAGGCGCCAGCCTGTATGACCCGGCCAACATTTCGCTGATGCACCATGTGTACGCCGCACTGCGTGCCAACCAGCTGTACCACCGCGACCAGCACTACGTGGTGCAGAACGGCGAGGTGGTCATCGTCGACGAGTTCACCGGCCGCCTGATGACGGGGCGGCGCTGGTCGGACGGGCTGCATCAGGCGGTCGAGGCCAAGGAAGGCGTGCAGATCCAGAACGAGAACCAGACGCTGGCGTCGGTGACCTTCCAGAACTACTTCCGCATGTACGGCAAGTTGTCGGGCATGACCGGCACGGCCGACACCGAGGCCTTCGAGTTCCAGGAGATCTACGGCCTGGAAACCGTGGTCATCCCGCCGAACAAGCCCACCATCCGCAAGGACGACAACGACCTGATCTACAAGACGGCGCAGGAAAAATACAACGCCGTCATCGAGGACATCCGCGATTGCCACCAGCGCGGCCAGCCGGTGCTGGTGGGCACCACCTCGATCGAGAATTCCGAGCTCATCTCCGGCCTTCTGGCCCAGGCCAAGCTGCCACATCAGGTGCTCAATGCCAAGCAGCATGCCAAGGAGGCCGAGATCGTGGCCCAGGCCGGACGGCCGGGCGTGATCACCATTGCCACCAACATGGCCGGGCGCGGCACCGACATCGTGCTCGGCGGCAACGTCGAGAAACAGGTGCAGATGGTCGAAGCCGAGCCGGCCCTGCCCGGCGACGACGCGGCGCGCCGCATCCAGCAGCTCAAGGATGAATGGCAAGGCCTGCACGACCAGGTCAAGTCGCACGGCGGCCTGCGCATCATCGCCACCGAGCGGCATGAAAGCCGGCGCATCGACAACCAGCTGCGCGGACGCTCTGGCCGCCAGGGCGACCCGGGTGCCTCGCGCTTCTATCTCTCGCTCGACGATTCGCTGATGCGCATCTTCGCGGGGGACCGCGTGCGCGCCATCATGGACCGGCTGAAGATGCCCGAGGGTGAGGCCATCGAAGCCGGCATCGTCTCGCGCAGCATCGAAGGTGCGCAGCGCAAGGTCGAGGCGCGCAACTTCGACGTGCGTAAGCAGTTGCTGGAGTACGACGACGTCAGCAACGACCAGCGCAAGGTCATCTACCAGCAGCGCAACGAGATCCTCGAAGCGAGCTCGCTGGACGAGCAGATCGCCAACCTGCGGCGCAGCGCCATGACCAGCGTGGTGCGCACCTACGTGCCCACCGAAAGCCTCGAGGAGCAATGGGACATCCCCGGCCTGGAAAAAGTGCTGAAGGAAGAGTGGCAGATCGAGCTGGCGCTGAAGGACGAGATCGACAAGAGCGACACCATCACCGACGAGGACATCCTCGACAAGGTGACCAGCGCCGCCGATGCGCTGTTCACCAGCAAGCTGCAGGCCGTGGGCGCCGAGCAGTTCACGCCCTTCATGCGCATGGTGCTGCTGCAGTCGATGGACAGCCATTGGCGCGAGCACCTGGCGGCGCTGGACTACCTGCGCCAGGGCATCCACCTGCGCGGT
Source organism: Rubrivivax sp. (assembly GCA_035633375.1). GTDB lineage: Bacteria > Pseudomonadota > Gammaproteobacteria > Burkholderiales > Burkholderiaceae_C > Rubrivivax. Next base: position 3,486 of record DASQFA010000130.1, on the reverse strand, counting down.
TATGCGCAGAAGAACCCTAAGCAGGAATACAAGCGCGAGGCCTTCGACCTGTTCTCGCAGCTGCTCGACGTGGTGAAGATGGAAGTCACGCGCCTGCTGATGACGGTGCGCATCCAGTCGCAGGAGCAGGTGGCGCAGGCGGCAGAGGAGATCGAGGCGCGGGCTTCGCAGCTGGGCAACGTCACCTACACGCACCCGAACGAGGACGGCAGCGTGTCACAGGAGGCCAGGCCCCCCGCCTTTGCAGCAGCAGGCGACGCGGTGGCGAAGGTCGGACGCAACGAACCCTGCCCTTGCGGCAGCGGCAAGAAGTACAAGAACTGCCACGGCAAGCTGGCCTGAAAGGGCGGCGTCGCACCGGCACGCGCGCGGGTCCGCGCCGCAGGCCGCATGGGGCGCCGCAGGCTTTCTACAATCGGTGCATCACGTCTTCCGGCCGCCGACCATGCCCGTCAACCTGAATGCCCCCGATCCCGGCCGCATGCGTCCCGTGCAGGGCGTGCGCATCGGTGTGGCCATGGCGGGAGTGCGCAAGGCCAACCGGCGTGACCTCACCGTCGTGACACTGGCCGCAGGCTCCACGGTGGCTGGCGTCTTCACCGCCAACCGCTTCTGCGCCGCACCGGTGCAGCTGTGCCGCGAACATCTGGCCGCCGGCCGCGGCATTCGCGCCATCCTGGTCAATACCGGCAACGCCAATGCCGGCACCGGCGCGGACGGCCTGGCGCGGGCGCGCTCCACCTGTGCGGCGCTGGCCGCGCAGATGGGCATCGCACCCGAGCAGGTGCTGCCCTTTTCCACCGGCGTGATCATGGAGACACTGCCGAACGAGCGCATCGAAGCCGCGCTGCCCGCGGCACTGGCCGATGCGAAGCCCGACCAGTGGGCGCTCGCCGCCGAGGCCATCATGACCACCGACACCGTGCCGAAGGCGGCGTCGCGTCAACTGCAACTGGACGGCAGGACAGTGACGATCACCGGCATCGCCAAGGGTGCCGGCATGATCCGGCCGAACATGGCGACGATGCTCGGTTTCATCGCCACCGACGCGGCCATCGCGCCGGCGTTGATGCCGCAGTTGGTGCAGGAGGTGGCCGACCTGTCCTTCAACCGCATCACCATCGACGGCGACACCTCGACCAACGATTCCTTCGTCGTCATCGCCACGCATGCCGCCGGCAACGCGCCCATCGAGAGCTTCGAAGACGCGCAGGGTGCGGCCTTTCGCGCTGCGCTGGTGGCGGTGGCACAGCAACTGGCGCAGGCCATCGTGCGCGACGGCGAAGGCGCCACCAAGTTCATCACCGTGCAGGTGGATGGCGGGCGCGACCTGGCCGAATGCCGCAAGGTGGCCTATGCCATTGCCCATTCGCCGCTGGTGAAGACGGCATTCTTTGCCAGCGACCCGAATCTGGGGCGCATCCTCGCGGCCGTGGGCTACGCCGGCATCGACGACCTCGACCAGGGCCTGATCGACCTGTTCCTCGACGATGTGCATGTGGCACAGCACGGCGCCAGGCATGTGGCCTATACCGAAGCGCAAGGCCAGCGCGTGATGCAGCAGGCCGAGATCACGGTGCGCGTGCATCTGCATCGGGGTGCGGCGCAGGCGGCGGTGTGGACCTGCGATCTGTCGCACGACTACGTCAGCATCAACGCCGACTACCGCAGTTAGCGCGCTCAAGGCGCGAAGCAGTCCACCGCGTCAGTCACCAGCCCGTCGATGCCCATCGCCATCAAGGCCTGGGCGCGCGCGTTGTCGTTCACGGTATAGACCAGGCCGCGCAATCCGGCCCGGTGGATGCGTGCCAGCAACACAGCGTCCATCAGCGAATGCTCGGTGATCAATGCCCCGCATTGCAATTCGAGTGCCAGCTCGATCGCATCGGGCCGCAGTTTGTCCAGCAACAGTGCGCGCGGCAGCTTGGGTGCGCCCTCACGCGCTGAGCGCAAGGCTTCCGGGCTGAAGGAGCTGAGCAAAGGCGCCAGCGCCTGTCCATGCCAGAAGCGCGCCGCTTCGGCCGCCACCACCGCGCCAGTGTGCGTTTCGCTGCCGGGCGTGGGCTTGATCTCGATATCCAGCGCAAATCCATTTCGCTGCACGAACGCCGCCACGGCCTGCAGGCTGGGCAAGGGCTCTCCCGCATAGGTGCGGCTATGCCAGCTGCCGGCATCGATTCGCGACAGTTCGGCCCACGGACGCTGACCCGCAACGCCCCTTTCGCCGGTGGTGCGCTGCAGTGTGCTGTCGTGCAACAGAAAGGGCACGTCGTCGGCACTGAGCTTGACATCGCACTCGAAGGCCCGATAGCCATGGCTTGCGCCCAGGCGAAAGGCCGCCAAGGTGTTCTCGGGCGCCAGCTTGCCGGCACCACGGTGAGCGAACCACAGCGGGTAGGGCCAGTCGTTGGCGCCGCCTGTGCGTTTGCGCACGGGTGGCGCAGCCTCGGCGTTGCGGCCGGCTGCGGGCTGGCGTCCGGTGCGGGCCATCAGGCCAGCCGCGCCTGGGTCGAGGGGTCGAACCAATGCAGCCGCTCGGCCGCCACGCGCAGCGGCACCCGGTCGCCGGGCTGGGGCGGGGGCAGCGTGCCTTCGATGCGCACGGTGAACAGCGTGTCGCCCAGCCGGCAGTACACCAGCCGTTCGGCGCCGAGCATTTCCACCACGTCCACCTGCAGCTCCCAGGTGCCGGCGCCCCCCACCGCCCACAGCGCATGTTCGGGGCGCAGGCCCAGGATCAGCTCGCCGCCACGCGGCGCGGGTTGCGGCAGCGGAAGCGTCTGGCCGCCGATGGTGAAGCGCGAGCCGTCGGCCACGCCGCGCAGCAAGTTCATGGGGGGCGAGCCGATGAAACCGGCAACAAAGGTGGTGGCCGGGCGTTGATACACCTCCTCGGGCGTGCCGAACTGCTCCATGCGCCCGGCGTTCATGACGATCATGCGCTGCGCCAGCGTCATCGCCTCGACCTGGTCGTGCGTGACGAACAGCGAGGTGATGCCTAGCTCGCGGTGCAACTTCTGGATCTCAAGGCGCGTCTGCGCGCGCAGCTTGGCGTCCAGGTTGGACAGCGGCTCGTCGAACAGGAACACCGCAGGCTGGCGCACGATGGCGCGTCCCATGGCCACGCGTTGACGCTGGCCACCGGAGAGCTCACGCGGCCGACGCTCGAGCAATGCGCCCAGCTCCAGGATCTTTGCGGCCTTGTCCACCCGTGTCTTGATCTCTGCCAGTGGCAGCTTGGCGATCTTCAGCCCGTAGGCCATGTTGTCGAACACACTCATGTGGGGGTACAGCGCGTAGTTCTGGAACACCATGGCGATGTCGCGCTCGCTCGGCTCCATCTGATTGACGACGCGCCCGCCGATGGCGATCTCGCCTTCGCTGATCTCCTCCAGCCCGGCCACCATGCGCAGCAGCGTGCTCTTGCCGCAGCCGCTGGGGCCGACGATGACGACGAACTCGCCGTTGGCGACCTCGGCGTCCACG
>DASQFA010000129.1:0-2472 GCA_035633375.1 Rubrivivax sp. | reverse complement strand
TGCGTTCGCGCAGGGCAAGGTCATCAAGATGATCCCGGGCGGCGACCTGAAGATCATCGACCCAATCCAGAACGCCTCCTACATCAGCCGCAACCACGGCTACATGGTCTACGACACCCTGTTCGCGGTCGACTCGAAGGGCCAGGTGAAGCCGCAGATGATCGACACCTGGACGCTGTCCCCCGACAAGAAAAAGTACACGTTCACGCTGCGCGAGGGTCTTAAATGGCACGACGGCGCGCCGGTCACTTCGGCCGACTGCGTCGCCTCGATCAAGCGCTGGGGGGCGAAAGACGTTTCCGGCACGCTGCTGATGCGCGAGCTCGAGTCGCTCGACGTCGTCAACGAGCGCACCTTCACGCTGTCTCTGAAGCAGCCGTTCGGCCTCGTGATCGACGCACTCGGCAAGCCATCGTCGAACGTGCCGTTCATGATGCCCGAGCGCATCGCCAAGACCGACCCGAACCAGCAGATCACGGACGCGACCGGCTCCGGCCCGTTCATCTTCAAGAAGGACGAGTGGGTGCCCGGCAACAAGGTCGTCTACGTGAAGAACACGGGCTACCTGCCGCGCAGCGAGCCGGCCGACGGCTTGTCCGGCGGCAAGGTCGTGAAGGTCGACCGCGTCGAGTGGATCTACATCCCCGACCAGAACACCGCGCTCGCGGCATTGACCAGCGGCGAGGCCGACATCTTCGAGCTGCCGCAGGCCGACTTCATCCCGGCGCTCGAAAAGAACCCCAACATCAAGCTTGCGGCCGACGCGCTCGGCAACCAGGGCTGGCTGCGTCCGAACCACCTGCAGCCGCCCTTCGACAACCCGAAGGCGCGCCAGGCGCTGCAGTACCTCGTCAACCAGGAAGAGTACATCGCGGCGGCGGGCTTCCCGGAGAAGTTCCGCATCAAGTACTGCCCGGCCTACTTCATGTGTGGCGGGCAGCAGGACACCGATGCCGGCGCCGAGCCGTACAAGGGCGGCCAGAACATCGAGAAGGCCAAGCAGCTGCTGAAGGAAGCCGGCTACAACGGCGAGAAGATCGTGGTGCTGGTCTCGACCGACCCGCCGGTGCAGGCGGCCGCGGCGCAGGTCACGGTGCAGAACCTGCGCAAGGCCGGGGTCAACGTCGACGCGCAGGCGATGGACTGGAGCACGCTGCTCGGCCGCCGGGCGAAGAAGGAGCCGATCGACCAGGGCGGTTGGCATATTTTTCATACGTACTCCGTCGGCTACGACGTGATCTCCCCGGTCACCAACGCCTACCTGCAGGGCACCTGCGGCGCGGCGCCGGCCGGCTGGTCGTGCGACCCGAAGATGGAAGAGCTGCGGATGGCATGGGCGCGCGAGAGCGACCCGGCCAAGCGCAAGCAGCTGACCGAAGAGATCCAGAAGCGCGCCTACGAGATGTCGCCGTACGTGAACTTCGGCCAGTTCTTCTGGCCGATGGCCTACCGCGCGAACCTGAAGGGGTTGATCGTCACCGGCATTCCGGTGATGTGGAACGTGGAGAAGTAGCGCGTCGCGGCGGGTAGTGTTTGGTGTTTGGTATCAGTAGAATCACAGACCCGTTTGGCCCGTCAGCCCGAGGGACGGTTTGGTCCCGGGGCTGAACGGGTCAACGGGTTGACGAATTTCCAGCATCCCGCATCGAGCCTCCACTCTCCCGGGCTGCGTGAAAGCGTCCCGATGCTGTACGTCCTGAAGCGTATCCTGGCGGTCATCCCGGTTCTCGGCATCGTCGCCGTAATCGTGTTCCTGCTGCTGCACCTCAGCCCTGGCGACCCAGCGGCGCTGATCGCCGGGGACACGGCCAGCTCCGCCGACGTCGAGCGCGTGCGCGAGCTGCTTGGCCTGAACCGGCCGCTGTACGAGCAGTTCTTCTCCTGGCTGTGGCGGCTGCTGCAGGGCGATTTAGGCGTCTCGGTCTTCACCGGGCTGCCGGTCACCCGCATGATCGGCCAGCGCATCGAGCCGACGCTGTGGCTGACCTTTCTCACCATCACCTTCGCGGTCGTCTTCGCCGTGCCGATGGGCGTCATCGCCGCGTGGAAGGCCGGCACCTGGATCGACCGCGCGCTGATGGCGCTCGCGGTGCTCGCCTTTTCGCTGCCGGTGTTCCTGATCGGCTACCTCTTCATCTTCGGTTTCTCCATCCAGCTCGCGTGGCTGCCGGTCCAGGGCTTCCGCAGCCTGAGCGAGGGGTTCGTCCCGTTCATTCGGCACCTGATTCTGCCGGCGGTCAGCGGCGGCCTGGTCTACATGGCGCTGATCGCGCGCATGACCCGCGCCACCATGCTCGAGGTGCTTTCGGAGGACTACATCCGCACCGCGCGGGCGCGCGGCGTGGGCAACCAGCGCCTGCTGCTGCGCCATGCGCTGAAGAATGCGGCAGTGCCGATCGTCACGACGATCGGCCTTGGCATCGCGCTGCTGCTGGGCGGCGTGATCATCACCGAGAGCGTGTTCGCGATCCC
>DASQFA010000128.1:0-6510 GCA_035633375.1 Rubrivivax sp. | reverse complement strand
GGCAGTTCAGCCAGGCAGGCATTGAAAATGCCGTCGCGCAACGAGAAATCACAGCCCGTGAACAGCCCGCCAGCGGCGACGCTGGCACCGAGCAGCAGACGGCGTCGCTTGATCCCGAACGGAGTCACTTCAGGTCTGTCGCAGCGAGAAAAAGCTAAAAAAGAATCCTCAGTTTGGACCCTGTCTGAGCAACTGGATACCGTTCCCCGTGACGCGAACACGGTCGCCGATGCGCAGAGCCGGTGCGCTCGTCTGCTGGATCATGGCCAGCGAGCCATCGTCGTAACGTATTCCTATGCGCCAGACGAGGTTCTGGCGCGTGGCGACCTGGTTACCGACGAAGGCGCCACCGCCGGCGCCGATGACGGTAGCCGCGGTCTGGCCCCGGCCACCGCCAATCTGATTGCCGAGCAAGCCGCCGATCACCGCACCGCCGATGGTGCCAACCGCGGCGTTGCCGCTCTGCACCGTGTCCTGCATGATCGACTCGACCGTTCCGTCACGCGACGAGGGCTGGGAAACCTGGAAGGCCGGCGTTGTTTCGCAGCCGGCGGCCAGTAGCAGCGCAAAGCCTGCGCTTAATACAGCGGCAAAACGCCGCCATCCTGAAAGCTTGGTCATTTTCATTTTCTCCTGTGTAGATCGGCAGATTGTTTAGTTGGGAATCGAATTCAGCAGGAACATGGCCGCCAGCAAGCCGGTCGGCCGCCCCAGCTTGCCCAGCCATTGGGCGAAGATCTGTTCGATTTCGCCGCCCATGTAGACCTGCGTCAGCGCCTTGTTGACCTCGAGTCGGAAAGCCGAGTCATTGCGCGGCAAGGCCAGCGCATAGGGTTCGATCGACAGATCCTCGGCGACCAGCGCCAGCTTGGCGGGTTCCTTCGCCTGAACGGCAAGGCCAACGAGTTTGACCTTGTCGCCGGCATAGGCGTCGACCTTGCCCTCCTCAAGCATCGCCAGCCCGGCATTGGCATCGGCGACGGTCACCACCGTGGCGCTGATCTGGCTCAGGCGCAGCAGGTCATTGAGCCGGGTCTCGGTGGTTGTTCCCTTAAGCACCGCGACGCGCTTCCCAGCCAGGTCGGTGAACTGATTGATTGGCGATCCGGCCTTGACGAGCAGCCCGCCGCCATCGATAAAGATCAGATTGGAAAAGTCGACATTGGCCAGACGCGACTGCGTCTGCGTCGTATTGGCGCATTCGAGATCGGCACGACCCCTGGCGACCATCTGCAGGCGTTCGCTGACCGAGCCGGCAATCCAGTTCACCTTCAGGTTGGTGTCGCCGAGCGTACGTGCAATCTGCGCAATGACACGTTTGCACAGGTCTATAGAGTACCCGGCCGGCTCGTTGTTCGGTCCGGCAAAGGAGAACGGCAAGGAATCGGGGGAATAGGCGACGTTGATGGCCTTCGCCGCCTTGATCTTGCCCAGTGTTGCGGAGCCGGTCTGCGCCATGGCGGTGCCGCCCGTCAGCGTGGTGGCGACGATGAGTGCTGCAAGAAGAGTCTTGATCATGGAGTCCTCGATTTGATTTGAGAGAAGGAAGGGGAAACAACGCGTGCTGTTTCCCTGGCTGGATAATTCGCGGTGCAGTCTACTACAGCTTTTTGCCACTGCACTAAAAAAACGCAGTTGAGCGCAATGAAAATATCGTAGCCCTCATCCCCAGCCCTTCTCCCGCGGGAGAAGGGTGCAAACCCCTGTTGACCTGCGGGAAAAAATCAGCCCGGCCCGAACGGAATGCCGAGCATCAGCCAGACGATCAGCAGCAGTGTCCACACCACGGTCAGCGCCACCGCGTAGGGCAGCATCAGCGCGATCACGGTACCGACACCTGCATCCTTCTGGTAACGCTGCACGAAGGTCACAATCAGTGCGAAATAAGGCATCAGCGGATTGATCACGTTCGAGGGTGAATCGCCTACCCGGTAGGCGGCGAGCACGGCCTCGGGCGCAATGCCGAGTTGCATGAACAGCGGCACGAATACCGGCGCGAACAACGCCCATTTCGGGATGATCTGCGGTATCAGGAGGCCGACCACGAAGACCACCGCCACGAACCCGGTGAGCAGCGGCACCGTGCCCAGTCCGGCCTGGCCGAGGGCGTCACCCATCTTCACCGCTGCCACCATGCCCATGTTGGTGTAGCTGAAGTAGGCGACGAACTGGCTGATGACCAGCAACAGGAAGATCAGGCCACCCAGGCTGCCGATGGTCTTCACGATCGCATCGATGGCATCGGTGGCGGTCTTGAATGTTCCCGCGCCGATGCCGTAGGCCAGCCCCGCCCCCAGGAAGAGGAAGGTGATGACCACGATCAGACTCTGCATGAACGGCGAGTCGCCGATGAGGGCGTCAGTCTGCGGATGGCGCAGCGGCGCCCCTGACGGCAACGCGAGCAGCGCGAACACGGCGAGCACGGCGAGGAACCCCCACAGCGCGAACTTCAGGCCGCGCCGCTCGTTGTCTGCCAGATCGCCGCTGTTTCCGGCAGGCTTGCCGCCCTGCCAGGCGCCCAGGCGTGGCTCGACCAGCTTGTCGCTCACCAGCGCGATCACGGCCGTCAGCAGCACGACCGAGGCCACCGAGAAAAAGTAGTTGGCTGTCAGGTCGATCGACAGCGCCGGATTCATCAGGTGGATCGCATCGTTCGTGATCTCGGTCAGCACGCCATCGACCGGCTTGACCAGCAGGTTCACCCCGAAGGCGCCGCCCACCGCAGCGAAGGCGGCGGCCAGCCCGGCGAGCGGGTGCCGGCCCACGCTCTGGTAGGCCACGGCCGCAAGCGGGATCAGCACCAGGTAGCCGGCATCCGAGGCCACGCTGGACAGGACCCCGATGAAAACGAGAATGGTGGTCAGCGCCTTGGGCGGCGAGACGATCACCAGCTTGCGGATCAGCGCGCCGATCAGGCCCGCTTCCTCGGCCAGCCCCACGCCCACCATCGCCACGATGACCACGCCCAGCGCGGTGAAGCCCAGGAAGTTCGGCACCACCGAGGTCAGCATGAAGCGCAGCCCGTCAACCGTGAGCAGGCTGTTGACACTGGCCGTGGCGTCATCGACGGCATGGGTCTGCGGGTTGATGACCTGGAAGGCGACCGTCGTGCCCATCAGGTAGAACACGTGCGAGAGCACGATGACGACCGCGATCAGGATCAGGAAGATCACCGCGGGATGCGGCACCTTGTTGCCGACTCGCTCGATGACGTCCAGCATGCGCTGCATGCCGGTGGGTTGCGGTCGATTGGCTGGGTTCATGCGAAAGGCCTCGTGGTGACATTTGCCCGGCTACGGCGGCGCCGCAGCTCGAGCCGCCGGTCGCCGCGCAACGATGCGCCTCGCGACCGGCTAATGGTAAGGCGCGAACGTTTGCATCACCTTGGCCGTGCCGCCGCCGCGCAGCGCCAGCCCGAGCAGCAACCGCGCCTTGAGTCCCGAAAGATAGCCTGCCGGCACCAGGCCCCGCTTGATGAGGTCGATCTCGGCGCCGGGGTAGCCGTACGTTTGCGTGAACACGGGGCCCGTCATCGCGCGCGAAGCCAGCACCACCGGAATCTTCGCCGCCAGGTCGCCGAGCAACGGGGCCACCTCGGCAGGCACGTGCCCCGCGCCCATGCCTTCGAGCACCACCCCGGCATGGCCCAGGCCGGGCAGCGCCGCCAGCAGGCGCCCGTCGTCGCCCATCGCGGCCTTGACGATGGCCACCGGCGCCGGCGGGCCGGCCTCGGCCGACAGGCAAGGCTTGCGATCGACCCTGGCGTAATAGCGCGGTTCGCGCTCGATCAAGGTGCCCAGGGTCCCCATCAGCGGCGAGAGAAATGCCGACGGCAACGCGGTGTGCGACTTCTGTACAAAGCGCGCGGCGTGAATGTCGTCGTTGAGCACCGCCAGCGTGCCCAGGCCGCGCGACGCCGACGCCGCGGCCACGATGACGGCAGACAATAGGTTGGCGGGTCCGTCCGCGCCCGGCGCGTCGGCGCCACGCATCGCACCGGTCACGACCACCGGCTTGTCGGAATCCACCAGCAGGTCGAGCAGGAACGCCGACTCCTCGATCGTGTCGGTGCCCTGCACGACCACCGCGCCGTCGAACCCGGCCGCAAAGCCCGCGTTGATGGCAAGCGCCACATCGACCAGATTGGCCGCACTGAGCGCCGGGCTGGCCACGCGCAGCAGCGACCGCGCCTCGATGTCGGCAACTTCGGCCAGCGGTGGCACCGAAGCCACCAGCTCAGCCGCGCCGAGCTTCGGTGCAATGCCTCCTTCTGCGGTCGGCACCATCGTGATCGTGCCGCCGAGCGAGAGCACGAGTATGCGTGGCTTGCTCATGTCTGCGTCCTCAGTCGTCTTCGTCCGGCCTGGGCTTGGGCAGCGGCGGATTCGACGGGATCTCGCCCGGCTTGTACTTCGGCAAACGGGTGGCCGGGAAGATCGCCACCAGCGCCATGGCCGCTGCGAGCAGCAGGCCGATCTTGAGCGCGCTCAGCCGTGCATCGGCGTTGATCTGAACGGCCTGGGTCACCTGCTCCGGCGACAACGTGGTGCGCTCCAGAGTCGCCAGCAGCCGATCGTTGCTGACGAAGGTGATGTTGTTGTCCAGATTGACCTGCGACGTCAGGTTGGCTTTCAGCAACGGCGCACTGATTAGTGAGCTGAGGATGGACGAGCTCAGCAGACCCACCAGCACCGCGCCCGAAAGCGCCGTACCGATCGCTTCCGCCAGGTTGCTGGTGGTGCCACGAACCGAGCCCACGTCACCGGCCAGTTCCTTGGGCGAGCCGCTGACCGCACGTTGAAAAGCCGTGGTCGGTGGGACGTTGAAGCTGTTGACCATGCCGCTCATGGCAACCGGCAGCGAGGCCACGTTGAACGACATCAAAGCTTGACCGAGCGCGATACAGATCATCGGCGCCCAGGAGGCGTTGATCTCAGTGGCGCCTGTCCGGAGTGCGGCAGTGTTTGCCATTGTTGAATCTCCCCGTTGAAACGAAGGCGCCAACTCTGCGCAGGCTATGCAGGCTTGGACACGAAAGGATCCATGCCCAGTTCCTGCGACAGAAACTTGGCCACCAGCTGGCCCTTGACGCTGTTGCCGGCAGCGTCGAGCAGCGGCGCGAAGGTACCCAGCCCGCCCTTGCCGTGCGACACGGTGACGATGCCGCCGCCGATGCCGCTCTTGCCGGGCAGGCCGACGTCGAACAGCCAATCGCCCGAGGTTTCGTAGAGTCCGGCGGTGGCCATCACGGCCAGCGTGTAATGGCAGATCTCGCCCGACCGGAAATTCCTCAACCGCAGTGTTGCACTTGGAAGTGTCTGGCAGGTTCTCTTTTCGTGGATACAATGAGCGGATGGTGACTTGGGATGAATCGAAGCGATTGAACAACATCCGAGACCACGGACTCGACTTCGTTGGCTGCGATATTGTCTTCGATGGCCCGGTCACCACACAGGAAGATGACAGGCTGCACTACGGCGAACAACGCATCAACCTTCTGGTTTGCTTGCCGGCCAAGTCATCTGTATGACTTACACCGAACGAGGGGACGATTTCCACGTCATCTCACTACGCAAGGCCACCAAGCATGAAGCGCGCGACTACTTCTCCCACTTTCACCGCTGAACAGATCAAGGCCGCCATTGAAGCGGCGCCTGAGCACGTCCGCGACCCGGACAGTCCATACGACCCAAACGACCGAACCGCCGTTGCGGAGTACTTCAAGGATGCGGTTGTTACTCATGGGGGCGGCTACCAAGTAGTTCGAGCGGCAATTGCCGCTAAACGCAGGCCTGGCCAGCGCGGCCCAGGAAAGCGACCCCCGAAAGAGGTGATCAACATCCGCTTGTCACCGGAAGTTCTCTCAGCGTTTCGCGCTACCGGCAACGGCTGGCAAACGCGAGTCGACGGTGCGCTTCAGGATTGGCTACAAAGACATGAGCCCAAGACAGTCAAAGTTCGTCGCCGTAGCGGGGAAACCTAAGCAAGCAGGCGATGTGCGGCTTCATCGCGCGGCCCCAGCAGAGCTGGCCCCGGAAATCTGAACAGCACGACAGGTGGATCGCCTGCCCCGCGGCGGGAGCACATCGATCCGACGCACCCGCCGGAAACACTCCCCGGCCTTCGAATGCGAGGTGGCCCTGAGCGGCCATGGCCCCGAGAACACTACGCGCCTGCGCCGCTTCGCCATCGGCATCCTCAACCTGCGCGCCAAGCCCGGTGACTCGATCGCCTCCATGGCGCGCAAACTCACCGCCAAGACCCGCCAGGTCTTCGACCGCCTGCTCATGACCAGCAACTCCATGGCACGCCCCTGCTGGCTGATTCGGCGGTAGCGAATTTTCCCTGCTCGAGAGCTGCGGCACGCGGGACCGCGTCGAGATGCGACCGCGCGGGCCCTCTCGCCCCGTGCGCAACGTGGCACGACCGGCTTGCCGCCAGCGTTCAGCCATCGGCTGACAGGGTCGATTCCAATTTTCCAGGCTGCGAGCGAATCTTCGATGGGCCAGT
>DASQFA010000127.1:0-1761 GCA_035633375.1 Rubrivivax sp. | reverse complement strand
AGCAGGATCGAATCGTTCAGCTTGGCATACACCTCGGCCACCGGCTGCTCGACGAAGACCTGCCAGTCCACCGGGTCGATCGGCGCCATCGACGTCAGCACCTTGACGCCGGAAAGGTCGTGCGACTGCATCGCCGGCTCGTCGGCGCTGCGCACGCCGGCGGCCGCTTTCACGTGCGCCAGAGCGGACATGCTGGTCTTGCGCAGCACCAGGCCGATGTCGGGGTCGGCCACCAGCAGGCCGCCCTTGTCGATGACGTAGGCCTTGCCCTTGTCGCCGATCTTGATGCGCGAGACCACGTCCCAGATGAACTTGAGGTTCATCTCGGCCACCGTCACCGGGCCCTTGGCGCCGCCCGAGCGCAGCGCCACCGTCATGTAGGGCTCGGTCTCCTTGCGAAAGTACACCGGGCCATACCAGGGCTGGCCCGGCTTGGCGTTGACGAAGGCCGCCTCGGACGAACGGTCCTTGCCCGAGGCGACCACGTCCATGCCCAGGCGCGACACGGCGATCTGCTCGCGCCCCGCGGCGTCGAGCATCGAGATGTCGGTGACCTCGGGCGCTTGGCGCAGCAACTTGAGAAACTCGACGCGGCGCAGTTCCAGGTCGGCCGCGTCGATCTGCGGCAGCGCGGCGTATGACAGCTGCTGCGACACGTGGCGCAGGTACTGCTCGATGCGCGAGGACGCGCCGATCGCCTTCTCGTGCTGCAGGCTGGCCAGTGCCGCGGTGTTCTCGCGGTAGGCAAAGTACACGCTGATGGCGCCCGAGATCAGCAGTCCCACGCTGACCAGCGACATGATGAGCAGCAGGTACTTGCGGAACAGGCGCCCGCGGTGCGCCTGGTGCGGCGCGGCGGCGGACTCGGCAGGCTCGGTTTCGTGCTTCACGCGGGCCGCCTCGCGGGGCGGCGGCTCGGCCAGGCTGGCAGCGGCTGCATGGCGCTCATTGGATCACGCCTGCGCCCGTTGCGATCAACCCGGCAGCAGCGCCACCGCCAGCACACCGGCCTTCGGTGCGCGCCGGGCGAGCTGGCGGTCGAAGGTGGCAAAGCGCTCGCCATCGCGCCGTTGCGCCGCGTGCAGCGCATCGGCGAAGTCCAACCCTGCCCGGTAGCCGCGCAACGCCTGCTGCGTCAGCACCGGGTCGAGGGCGTCGATGTGCTGCAGCGCCAGCAGGTCGCGGAAGCTGGCCGCGATCACCGCCGGGTCGAGCCGGTACACGGCACGCAGCACCCACTCGCACTCCATCAGCACCGACGGCGCCACCGAGCAGCGCTCGGCGGCCACCAGCTTCTCGGCTGCGCGCGCCTGCTTCGCGTCGTCACCGACGATGAGGCGCAGCACGACGTTTGTGTCGAGGGCGGCCATCAGCGCACGGTCTTGCGCGCAGCCTTCTGCGGCGCAGCGGCGGTTCCGGCACGCAGCGCGGCTTCACGCTGCACTGCCGCGTCCATCTGCTGCAGGCTCACGGCCGGGCCCTGGTAGCCGACGCGGCGGCGGATCGCCGCCAACCCGCTGGCCAAGGAGGTCTTGGCGGTGGCCTCTGCCGGGCGCAGCAGCACGCCTTCGGGCGTGTCGTGCACCTCCAGCTGCGTGCCCGGCCCCCAGCGCCGCGCGGTCCGCAGCGCCTTGGGGATGATGATCTGACCCTTGCTCGATAGGACGGTGGTGGGCACGGCGGCTCCGATAGTAAGCGCGCAATCTTACCAGCCGGTCGGGCGAAGTCCGCTGCGGCCCGCGTTCACTCGATCACCTCGTC
>DASQFA010000126.1:0-2790 GCA_035633375.1 Rubrivivax sp. | reverse complement strand
GCCCAGTTCGTGCATGCGCCGCATGCGAAAGGCGCTGCCCTGCACGTTCCAGCGTGCGCCGTGCAGGTACAGCAGCAGCGGCGCGTCGGCACGCGGCTGCGGCAGCCACAGGCCGTGCAGCCGCACCGGGGCATCGGCCTCGCGCGACTGGAATTCGATCCATACATCCTGCATGCCCTCGGCCGCGGCCTGGCCGCCCCACCAGCTCTGCTTGCTGGGCTGGAAGACCCATTTGCGCTGCTGCTCGTCGAACGTGGCGCAGCCGGCGAGCGCCAACAAGGCAAGCAACACCGCCGCCAGGCCATGACGCATCCATTTTCTAGACATAGTGCGAGCGTGCCACAAGATCGCGACAGCGGCATGCCGCCGGGTCTTTGCCCGGCAGCGGCGCCGGGGCAAGGCAAAATTCCTACGGCTTGGGGTTCGTTGACCGGCTGGTGGCGGCTGGGCTGTCGCCGGGTGCCAGGCGGCGCGCCTCGAACTCGAGCGGCCTCTCGCTGCTGAAGCCGCCGCTGCTGAGCATGCGAAAGCTCAGCACCTCGTGGGGCGGCTGGCCACGCAGTTCGGCTGCATAGCTGCGCGTCAACTCGCGTGTCTCGTTGTTCATCGAGCTGGTGCTGCGTGTCTGGAAGTGCAGGTTGCTGCCGTCGAGCTGCAGGTTTTCGAGGGCGCGCGGATAGCCCAGGAAGCTGGCCGTGCCGGTGAGCTTGCCGGCATGCCGCTTGAACTCGAAGCGCTCGCTGTATCGATCGCCCCATTCGTAGCGCAGCTCGGCTTTCCAGGTGCCAATCAGGCGCTCGCCCATGTCGGGCGCCGGCGCTGCCAGTGGCGTCGTCGTGGCCACCGGCGCTGCCGCCGGGCGCCATAGGTACCAGCCGCCGGCCAACGCGCCCGCCAGCACGGCGCTGCCCAGGGCCCAAGGCCAGACGCGGCGCCGCGCGGCCAGGCCCAGGCTGCCGATCAGCCGCTCGATGTCGGCGTCCCAGTGCGCATCGCTCAAGCTCATGGCATTGCGCCGGGCCAGCGGTTTCAGCGCCTCGGGCAGGCTCTGCTCGCCGGGCATGCTGGCGCCGGGCAGCAGCACCGGTACCACGCGCGCGCCGCTGTCCAGCGCAACTGCCACCTCCAGGCGCACGAAGTCCTGCGCGTCGTCGATACGGCGCTGGCCCGCCGTGTCGCCGCCAGCCCAGCGCGGGCCGATCAGCACCAGCACGCCCTGTGCCCCGGCCAGGCGCGCGCGGATGGCGCTGACGAAATCCTCGCCCGGTGCGATGTCGAGCACGTCGCGGAAGGCGCTGCCGCGCCCCAGGCGGCGTTCCAGCGCCTCTTCGACGCGGCCGGCGTAACCGGCGGCGTCGTCGCGCCGGTAGGAGATGAACACGCGGTTCGAAAGTGAGTCCATGGCGCTGTGCATCGCTGCGCGTGGCCGGGCCTCGCCGGTCAGCGCCCGCGCAGGAACATCGCGTCCAGTTCCCTCAGCGACACCTGGCGCCAGGTGGGGCGGCCGTGGTTGCACTGGTCGGCGCGTTCGGTGGCCTCCATCTGGCGCAGCAGCGCGTTCATCTCGGCCAGGCTGAGGCGCCGGTTGGCACGCACCGCGCCGTGGCAGGCCATGGTGGCCAGCAGCTCGTCGCGGGCGCGCTGCACCACCTGGCTGGATTCGAGCAACGCCAGCTCGGCCAGCACCGAGCGCACCAGTTCGGCCAGGTCGGCATCGGGCAGCGCGCTCGGCCGGCTGCGCACCGCCAGCGTGGCGGCCGACAGCGGCGCCACGTCCAGCCCCAGATCGAGCAGCACCTGTTGCTGGCTCTGCGCCATGGCCATCTCGGCGGGGGTGGCGGCAAAGCTCTGCGCGATCAGCAGCGGCTGGGCCTGCAGCGCGCGTTCGCCCAGCGTGGCTTTCAGGCGCTCGTAGAGCACGCGCTCGTGCGCCGCATGCATGTCGACGATGACCAGCCCGCTGGCGTTCTGCGCCAGCACATAGGCACCGCCGAGCTGCGCCAGTGCCTGGCCCAGCGGCTGATCCTCGGCGGTGGTTTCGCTGCCGGGCGCCACCGGCGCGGCTGCGGGCCCCACCCCCGCTGCGGGTGGTGCGGCCGACCAGGGCGGCGCCGGCTCCTGCGCATACAGCGTGGCCAGGTTGTGCAGCGCCAGGTGGCCCTGTACGGCTGGTGCGGGCTGCCACGCCGGCGGCGTGAAGGGGTTGCGCCCGGCGCTGGGGTAGAGCGGCAGCGCCGCGCCAGCGGCGATGTCCAACGTGCCCGCGGCTACGGCCGGAGCCGAGCCCGCCGCGCGTGTCGGCGCGAGTGCGTTCTCGGCGGCATGGCGCACGCCCTGGTGCAGCTCGCGCGCATCGCGAAAACGCACCTCGATCTTGGTCGGGTGCACGTTCACGTCCACGCGTGCCGGGTCGATGCCGATGAACAGCACATAGGCCGGCTGGCGCGCACCGTGCAGCACGTCCTCGTAGGCCGAGCGCAGGCCGTGGGCGATGAGCCGGTCGCGCACGAAGCGGCCGTTGACGTAGACGTACTGGTGGTCGGCGCGCGCACGGGCCGCCTCGGGCAGGCCCACGCGCCCGCGCAGGTGCAGCGCGCCCAACTGCTGCTCGAGCGGCCGGCTGTGCGCGACGAACTCCTCGCCGAGCACGTCGCGCAGTCGCTGTTCGGCGCTGGCGGCGCGCCACTGGGCCACCAGCTTGTGCTCGTGCCACACGGCAAAGCCCACGTCGGGCCGTGCCAGTGCATGGCGGCGCACCGCCTCGAGGCCATGCGCGGCTTCGGTGGCATC
>DASQFA010000125.1:0-1720 GCA_035633375.1 Rubrivivax sp. | reverse complement strand
GCAGGCCTCACGCAAGAGGGCCAGGGCAATACCGGTCTTGCCCGTTCCCGGTGGGCCGATCAGCAGGATGTTCTCGTTGCGGCGCAGGAAGTCCAGACCGGCCAAGGCACGGATCTGCCCCCGATCGACACCGGGCTGGCGATCAAAGGGAAAGGAGTCCAGCGTCCAACGCCAGGGTAGCCTGGCCTGAGCCAAGCGGTATGCCAGCCGCTTCTCACGGCGCTCGGCCTCTTCTGCCGCCAGCAAGCGCGAGATGACCTCTGCCGGCGACGCCCCTTCACGCTCGGCCCGATCAAGTTCGGCCTCAAGCGCGGCGGCCATGCCGCGCAGCCGGAGTTGGGTGAGCTGTTCGTGGATCAGCTTACGCATCGTCGCCGGGATCGTTCAACGCAAAGAAGTCGCCGGCGACCTGGTGCAAGATGAGTTTCTCCAGCCGCCCCAGATCGTACAGGCCGTAGTGCGCCGCCTGGCGCACCGCCGCGAGGAAGGCGTCCTGGGGATAGGTGCGCTGGATTTCCAGTAGCCGGCGCAAGGCACGCAGACTACGGCCCTGACCCCGTTGCTTGAGCGCGCGCACATAGGCCTTCAGTTCGGGACTGTCGTCGCGCAGTTGCGCTTCGATGGCCGGCGTGCGGTTGGCGCGGGTGGGGGTGGGATGGTGCGCCGGATTGGTACAGCGTGCATCGCGTTGGCCGATCAGCCGGGAATGAGTGGCCACCACGGCCTGGCGATGATGGATATCGACCCGAGCCGGATACTTGTAGACCGTCACGGTCTGACCGACCAGACGTTCCGGGACCGAGTAGCGGTTGGCGTCGAGCGAAACATAGCCATTCAAGTCCACTACCCGCTCATAGACTTCATAGACCGGCGGCAGTACCGAGGGCAGCGCCTGCAAGTACGGCTTCTCGAGCACATAGGCGGTCTCCGGTGACATCCCGAGGGCGCGCTTCGGTCGGGCATTGGCCACCTCCCGGCACCAGGCGAGCGCTTGGTGGTTCAGGTCATCGAAGTCGGCAAAGCGGCGCCCGGGCAGGAAATTGGTTTCAACGAAAAAAAAGTTGCGTTCGATCCGTCCCTTGCGATCAGGGTGACCGACCCGGTGCGCACGGAAGGCAAAGCCCAGCGTGCGGGCGAAGGCCGCCATCTCGGGGGCGATGACGGCGTCCGCGCCGGCGCCGGCGGCCAGCATCACGCTGGTATTGTCGATGACGCAGTGCGGGCAGGCCCCATTCATGAAACGCAGGGCCTCGAGCAGGAACTGCTTGGCTTCGAAGCGCGTGTAGCGGGGATAATACTGGATGAACAGACGGCGCGAATAGGCCAGTACGAGACCGGCGCACTGGGCGGTCACGATCTTGTCGCCCAGCGTCACGCGATGCGGCGAGGTGTCATGCTGCATTTCCTCGCCCGGCGCGAAGGTATATTCTCCGGCCCGCACCGGCGGCGTGCGCAGCCCCGCGTCCCGCACCCAGCGGGTCAGGGTGCTGTAGGAGACGTTCAGATCGTACTCGGCGGCGAGCAGTTCGCCGATGCGCACCACGTTACCCTGCGCGCGCTCGAAGGCGGATTTCAGATAGGCTCGGGGAACCTGCGGACCCGTTTGTTCCGCTTCGCTCGGCTCCGGGGTACGCACAATCCGGCGCACGGTGTTACGCGAGAGCTTCAGCACACGGCTGATTTCGCGCAGACTCTGGCCTTGGGCTTGCAGGGTGCGGAC
>DASQFA010000124.1:0-2931 GCA_035633375.1 Rubrivivax sp. | reverse complement strand
TCGCCGGTCTTCACGCCCGCGGCACGCAGCGCATGCGCGACGCGGTTGCTTCGCGCATTCAGCTCGCGGAAATCGAGGCGCCGGCCCGCCGCCGCGGGCTCGACCATGGCTTCGAGCTGCGGGCTGAGCAAGGCACGGCGCGCCAGGAACTGTCCAATGTTCAACTTCATGGCTTGTGCAGAGGGTTGCGTAACGGGCGGAAGCACTCGCGGATCTCGTTCACCAGCACCTCGGGACGTTCGAGCGCGGCGAAGTGCCCACCCTGGTCGAAGTCGCGCCAGTGGATCAGATTCCTGAAGCGCGCTTCAGCCCAGCGCCGCGAGCAGCGGAAGATCTCCTTCGGAAACAGGCTGATGCCGGTAGGTGTTTCGACCGCGTCGCGGTTCACCTTGGCGAAACTCTCCCAGTACAGCCGCGCCGAGGAGGTGGCGCTGTTGGGCAGCCAGTACATCATCACCTGGTCGAGCAGTTCATCGCGCGTCAGCACGTTTTCGGGGTGGCCGTCGCAGTCCATCCAGGCCTGGTACTTCTCCACCACCCAGGCGGCCTGGCCGGCGGGCGAATCGGCCAGGCCGTAGCCCAATGTCTGCGGCCGCGTGCCCTGCTGGCGCGCATAGCCCGAACCCTCGGCGCGGTAGCGCTTCAGGCCCGCGAGCATCGCCTTTTCGGCCGGGGTCAGCTCGGACATCGTCGTCGGGTCAGGTAATACGATCGGCATCGTCAGGTGGATGCCCAGGCATTGCGCGCGGTCCTGCGCTCCGAGGGCGGTGGTGACCATCGAGCCCCAGTCTCCGCCCTGCGCCACGTACCGCGCATAGCCCAGGCGCGGCATCAACACACTCCAGGCACGGGCGATGCGCTCCACGCTCCAGCCGGCCACTTCGGGCTTGCCCGAAAAGCCGTAGCCCGGCAGCGAGGGGCACACCACGTGGAAGGCATCGGCGGCCTGCCCACCATGCGCCGTGGGATCGGTCAGCGGCTCGATGACCTTGTGGAACTCAGCCACCGATCCCGGCCAGCCATGGCTCATCAGCAGCGGCAGCGCATCCGCCTGTCTGGAACGTACATGGATGAAGTGGATGTCGACGCCGTCGATGCGCGTCGTGAACTGCGAAAAGCGGTTGAGCCGCGCCTCGCGCGCGCGCCAGTCGTAGCTCTCGGCCCAGTAGCGGCACAGCTCCTGGGTGTAGACCAGCGGCATGCCCTGCGACCAGTCGGCCACAGGCTCCTTGTCAGGCCAGCGCGTGGCGAGCAGGCGGCGCTTCAGGTCGGCCAGCTGGTCGTCACTGGCTTCGATGCGAAAGGGGGTGATGGCGTCGTTCATGCGCATGCCGCGCATTGTGCAAGGCGGCCCGACAAACACCACCGGGGCGATCCCCCAGACCGCCGCCTCTGCCTGGCGCCGGGCACCGCAGCTGGCCCGCCGATCCACCCCGTGCGATGTCGTGCGCGTTTGCATTCAACGGCATAGGTTTCACGGGCGGCTTGTGGCGCATACCGGGCGCTCAAGTACTTGCCTGCTGCGCCGGGTGAATTGCAACCGGTGGCGCTCGCTTGGCTAGCTGGCCGGCATTGGGGCGGCCGACTCCGTTCAGATGGATGCTTATTCTCTCCGTTGCCCACCCCAATACCGGCCGGGTTCTCGGTGTCTCAAGGTCGCGCAAATGCAGCGCTCGACACGCGCCTTTGTGTTATCGGCAGTCGACGCCTGCGCGGCGTGCCCAGCACCTTCGGCGGCGTGATCCCGACGCCGACCATGGACCGCCTGGCCAAGGACGGCCTGCGCTACAACCGCGTCTTTTCGACTGCACTGTGCTCGCCGACACGCGCCGCGCTGATCACCGGGCGCAACCGCGTGTACGCGCTGTGCCGCGAAGCCTTCGCCCGGGCGGAGGCGGACGTGCGCAGCGTCACGCGCACGTCCATCGACGCCGGCTTCGCCAACGACGACGTCAAGGCGGGTTTGCGCGAGGCGCTGAGCCGCTGGCAGCGCGGCCTTTCGGGTGCGTCTGCCTGACCCGACCGGTTCGCGCGGCCCAGCGCGTGTCGCCTCAACCCGTGAAGCGCTTGCCCTCGCTCGCCACTTGCTGCAACAGCGGCGCGATGCGGAAGCCTTCACCCAGCCGCGGCATGTGCCGCTGCAATGCGGCCACCACCTCGGCCGCACCGACGGTGTCGGCATAGAACATCGGCCCGCCGCGATACACCGGCCAGCCATAGCCGTAGATCCACACCACGTCGACGTCGCTCGCGCGCTGGGCGATGCCCTCGGCCAGGATCTTCGCGCCCTCGTTGATCATCGGGTAGACCAGCCGCTCCAGGATCTCCTGGTCGTTGATCTTGCGGCGCGTGATGCCCTTCTCGGCCGCGAAGTCGAGGATAAGCTTTTCCACCAGTGCGGAGTTGCTGCGGTTGCGCTTGGCGTCGTAGTCGTAGAAGCCGGCGCCGGTCTTCTGGCCGCGGCGGTCCAGCTCGCACAGCCGCTCGCGGATCGTCGCGCCCTTGCTCGCGTCCTTCGACCAACCGATGTCCAGCCCGGCCAGGTCGGACATCTGGAACGGCCCCATCGGCCAGCCGAAGTCGTAGGCCACGCGGTCCACGTCCCAGGGCATCGCGCCTTCCAGGATCAACGCATTGGCTTGCAACTGGCGCTGCGCCAGCATGCGGTTGCCGATGAAGCCATGGCATACGCCCGAGACCACCGCCACCTTGCCGATGGTCTTGCCGAGGTCCATGGCGGTGGCCAGCACGTCCGGCGCGGTCTTCGCGCCGCGCACCACCTCCAGCAGTTTCATCACGTTGGCCGGGCTGAAGAAATGCATGCCGACCACGTCCTGCGGCCGCGTGGTGGCCGAGGCGATCTCATCGACATTCAGGTAACTGGTGTTGCTGGCCAGGATGGCGCCGGGCTTGGCGATCTGGTCGAGCTTG
>DASQFA010000123.1:0-11246 GCA_035633375.1 Rubrivivax sp. | reverse complement strand
CGCTCGACCACTCCCGATTCCTTCATGAGGTTGCCGAGCATCAGCATGCCGATCAAGGGCGTGGCAAACGGCACCAGTGTGCCCACCAGCACCGTCACCACGATCGGGAACAATACACGCGTGCGCCGGCTGATCTGGCGCTGGCTGTAGGGCATGCGGATGAGGCGCTCCTGCTTGGTGGTCAGCATCTTCATGATCGGCGGCAGGATGATCGGCACCAGGCTCATGTAGCTGTAGGCGGCCACCGTGATTGGCGCCAGCAGGTGCGGCGCGAGCAGCCCACTCACGTAGATGGACGTCGGCCCGTCGATCGCGCCGATGATGCCGATCGACGCCGCTTCCGGGCGCGTGAAGCCGAACAGCAGCGCCGCGATCAGCGTCAGGAAGATCCCGAACTGGCCTGCCGCGCCGAGCAGCACCAAGCGCGGATTCTCGAGCAGGGGTCCGAAGTCGGTGAGCGCGCCGATGCCGATGAAGATCAGCAACGGGAACAGCTCGTTGCCGATGCCCATGTTGTAGAGCACGCGCAGCATGCCGTCTTCGGCGATCAGCGGCGACAGCGGCAGGTTCGCGAGCAGACAGCCGGCGCCGATGGGCAACAGCAGCAGGGGCTCGTAGTCCTTCACGATGCCTAGGTAGAGCAGGACGAAGGAGACGAGAATCATCAGCACCGACTGCGGCGTGACATGGGTCAAGCCCTGCATCAGCAGGCCTACGGTTTCGGGACCAAGCATGGTTCAGTCGGCGCAGGGCCGTCCCAAGGTGACTGACGTGCCCGCAGGGGGCCGAGCCCAGGCAGGATCGGTCCGGTGGACCGACCCTGCCTGGAGAGGAGCCGGGCCATCGGCCATGCGTGGCCGGCAGGCCGTAGAACGAAGTGAGCGTGGGGGTGCTGGCATGTCAACCCGCGGCATAGCGCACGATCGCGTCGCCGTGGCCGACGGCCTGCCCAGCCGCGACACACACTTCGCCGATCGTGCCGGCGCGCGGTGCGCCGATCACGTTGTGCATCTTCATCGCGTCGAGCACCGCGATCTGCTGGCCACGCTGCACCACGTCACCGGCCTTCACGTGGAGCTCCAGGATCACGCCGGGCATCGGCGCATTCACGCTCGCGCCGCCGCCGCCGCCACCACCTGCTGCGGCCCGCGGCGCCAGCGGGGCCGCGGCAGGCACGCTTCGCGCCAGGGTGACGCCAGCGGCTGCCGGCGACCTTTGCGCCGCCCCCTGCGCGCGCTGCGTCTGCAGGCCCGGGGTGATGGTCGCTTCGGGCAGGTCTTCGTCGTCCGACAAGTTGACTTCGTAGCTCTCGTCTCCGACGACGACCTCGAAGCGGTCGGCGCTGAGTTCCTGCACGTCGATCACGAACTCGCGCCCGCGAAGCCCCAGTTTGTAGCGCCGCATTATTTGTCCCTCCGTTGCCAGCTGTGGTTCTGACGCGATCGCCCTGCCCCGACCCAGCGCGACGCGTAGAGCAGGCTGCCGGGCCAATAGGCGCGCATGGCCGGAGCGGCTTCGCGCCGCCTGATGGCCCGGTGCGTGAGCGTGGCCACCAGGATCGCGGCGACGAGCTCGGCGTCCATCCCCTGCACGCTGGCCGGCGCAGCCGCCGCAGGCGCTTGAAGCGCCTCGGGCGATGCAGGCTCGATGGTGGGCAACGGTGCGGCCTCGGCTGCGGCAGGTGGTTTGTCCAGGCGCAGTACCAGGGTGAGCAGGCCCCACAACAGCGCGAGCAGCGCGAAGACCAGGCCCATGCCGAGCACGGTCATCTGCAAGCCCCAGGCTAGGTTGTCCATGTTCGCCTCGCTTCAGGTCGGCGACAGGCCGTGTTTCTTGGGCGGGTTCTGCTGCACCTTCGTGCGCAGGACTTCGAGCGCGCGCGCCAGGCGCGGGCGGGTCTCGCGCGGCTCGATCACCTCGTCGATCTGGCCCACGTCGGCGGCGCGGTAAGGGTTGAAGAACTGCTCCCGGTACTGCGCCACGAGCTCGCTCGAGCGCAGCGCCGGGTCGGCTGCTTTCAGCACTTCTTCTCGGTACAGCACCCGCACGGCCGGCTCGGCCCCCATGACCGCGATCTGCCCGGTCGGCCAGGCGAAAGCGAGGTCGGTGCGCATCTGCTTCGAACTCATCGCCACGTAGGCACCCCCCATCGCCTTGCGCGTGACGATGCTGATCTTGGGCACCGTGGCTTCGCAGTAGGCGTAGATAATCTTGGCGCCGTGGCGGATGACACCGCCGAACTCCTGGTCGGTGCCGGGCAGGAACCCCGGACAGTCGACGAAGGTGACGATGGGGATGTTGAATGCGTCGCAGGTGCGTATGAACCGAGCGATCTTGTCGCTGGCGTCTATGTTGAGCGCGCCCGACATGTAGGCCGGCTGGTTGGCCACGACGCCCACCGAATACCCGTCGAGCCGGCAGAAGCCCACCACCGCATTGGCGGCGAAGTTCGGCTGGATTTCCAGGAAACTGTCACGGTCGAAGATGGCCCCGATGGCATCGCGGATGTCGTAGGGCTGGTTCTCGTCGTTCGGGATCAGTGTGTTGAGCGACTCGTCCATGCGGTTGGGCGGGTCATCGGGGCGGATCTGGGGCGGGTCTTCGTTGTTGTTCTGCGGCAGGTAGCCCAAGAGCAGCTTGGCCAGCGCGATGCCGGCGGTCTCGGTCTTGGCCGCCAGGTGGGCCACGCCACTGCGCCCAGTGTGCACGTCCGCACCGCCCAGCGTCTGGGCCGTGACCTCCTCGCCAGTCACGGCCTTGATCACGTCGGGCCCGGTCAGGAACATGTAGCTGTCGCCGGCCATGATCACGAAGTCGGTGAGCGCCGGCGAGTACACCGCACCTCCCGCGCACGGCCCGAGGATCAGCGAGATCTGCGGAATCACCCCCGAGGCCATGACGTTGCGCACGAAGACCTCGCCATAAGCCGCCAAGCTGCGCACACCTTCCTGGATGCGCGCACCCCCCGAGTCGTTCAAGCCGATGATCGGGATGCCGCTCTCGAGCGCGAGGTCCTGGATGCGGCTGATCTTCTGCGCCTGCACTTCGGAAAACGAACCGCCGAGCACGGTGAAGTCTTGAGCGAACACCGCCACTCGGCGGCCACTGACCTTGCCGAATCCAGTGACGATCCCGTCACCCGGAAAGCGCTGCTTGTCCAGGCCGAAGGCGCTGATCTCGTGCGTGGCGAGTGCGCCGAACTCCTGGAACGAACCCTCATCGAGCAGAAGCGCGAGTCGCTCGCGCGCCGTGAGCTTGCCCCGCGCGTGCTGCTGCTCGATGCGCTTGATGCCGCCGCCTAGGACGGCGCGGCTGCGCATCTCGCGCAGCACCAGCAGGTGCTTGTTGGTGGCTCCGTCCATATCGGCTTGTCTCCAGTGCGGTTAGGGCATCAGCAGCTTGCGTAGCCACTGTCAAACGATCGGCGCCTGGGCCAGGGCTGGCGCGGACAGCGCCAGGATGCCGGCCGCGGCAGCGACGCACGCCAGCACACGGCAGCGGCTGAAGGTGCAATTGTCAATGGTCGTTACCCATTGGAACTGCCGTGAGACCTATTTCCAGGCCATCGAAACCATTTTGCGGCGCATGAAGGCGATCTGCGTCTGCAGCGGCAGGTCCTTCGGGCAGACGTCGTGGCAGCCCAGCAGCGACATGCAGCCGAACACGCCGTCGTCGTTGCCGATCAGCTCATAGAAGTCAGCGTCGTCGCGGTTGTCGCGCGGGTCGAGCCGGAAGCGTGCGATCTTGTTCAGCGCCACGGCACCCACGAAGTCCTCGCGCATGCGCGCGGTGCCGCAGGCCGAGACGCAGCAGCCGCACTCGATGCAGCGGTCGAGTTCGTAGATCTCCTCGGCGAGTGCAGGGTCCATACGCTCCTCGATGCGCTTGAGGTCCACTTCCTGCTGCTTCATGTGGACCCAGCCCTCGATGCGCTCGCTCATCTCACGCATCCACTTGCCGGTGTTCACCGACAGGTCACCTATCAGTTCGAACACCGGCAGCGGCGCGAGGATGATCTCAGGCCCGATGTCCTGGGTCAGCGTGCGGCAGGCCAGGCCCGGCCGGCCGTTGATGACCATCGCGCAACTGCCGCAGATGCCGGCGCGGCAGACGAAGTCGAACTGCAGTGACGGGTCTAGCTTCTCACGGATCTCGTTGAGCGCGATGAACAGCGTCATCCCCGCGCTCTGCTCCAGTTCATAGGTCTGCAGGTGCGGCACGCTCTGCGGATCAGCCGGGTTGCAGCGCATGACGCGGATCGACAGCTTCTGGCCGTCGGCTACCTTGCCTGTTGTCGCGCTGCGGGCCCCGCCCTTCGGCACCAGCATGATCTTTTGCTCGCTCATCAGGCAGCACTCCGGATCGGCTCACGCGCCACTTCGCCAAAGGGCTCATCGATGCGTTCATTGCGGCCACGCAGCGGTTCCGGCAACAAATGGTCGTAGGGCATCAGCGCTTCCTGCAATGCAAAACGATCGACCCCACTCTGCTTGGCGGCTTCGACCTCGGCCTGGCGCGCAGGCGTGTCGGGGTGATCGACATAGTCCTTGGCGCCATAGCCGCGCCAGCCCGGCGGCAGTTCCATCTTGCGCACATCCAGCGGCTCGTAGGCCAGCGTCGGCAGCGTGTCCGACTCGTTCTTCCAGGTGACGAGCGTGCGCTTGAGCCACTCGGCGTCGTTGCGGCGTGGGTGGTCCTGGCGGAAATGGGCGCCGCGGCTTTCGGTGCGCACCAGCGCACCGTAAGACACCGTCAGCGCCAGTTTGAGCATCATCTGCGTCCGGTACGCGGTGACCAGTTCGGGGTTGGCGCCGGGCGCATTCGAGCGCAGGCCGATGTGGCGGCTGCGAACCAGCAGCTTCTGCAATTCATCGACTGCGGACTCCAGGTCCTCACCGCGGCGGAAGATGCCGACCTTGGCGGTCATGATCTCCTGCATGCGCGCCTTGATCGCGCTCGCATCCTCGGTACCCTTGCCGAGCAGGATGCCGTTCAGCTTGGCCTGCTCGCGCTGCAGGAACTCGCGCACCACGCCGGTCGGGATGTTGACGTCGTTCTCGGCCTTGTCGCAGAAGTCGGCGATGAACTCACCGACGATCATGCCGGCCACCACGGTCTCGGCAACGGAGTTGCCACCCAGCCGATTGAAGCCGTGCATGTCCCAGCACGCGGCCTCGCCGGCGGCGAAGAGGCCCTTCAGCGTCGGGCTCTCGCCGGTGTGCTTGGTGCGCACACCGCCCATGGTGTAGTGCTGCGCCGGCCGCACCGGGACCATGTCCTTTGTCGGGTCAACCCCCAGGAAGTAGTGGCAGATGTCGAACACTTCGCGCAGGTTGCGCTTGATGTGGGCTTCGCCCAGCAGCGTGATGTCGAGCCAGAGATGTTCGCCGAAGCGGGACTTCGCAGCCTTGCCCTTGGCGATGTGCTCCTCCATCCGGCGGCTCACCACGTCGCGCGAGGCAAGTTCCTTTTTCTCCGGCTCGTAGTCAGGCATGAAGCGGTGACCATCTACGTCCTTCAACAGCCCGCCGTCGCCGCGGCAGCCTTCGGTCACCAGAATGCCGGCCGGGAAGATACCGGTGGGATGGAACTGCACGGCCTCCATGTTGCCCAGCGCCGCGACGCCGGTTTCGAGCGCGATGGCATGGCCTATGCCTTCGCAGATCACGGCGTTGGTGGTCACGCGGTACAGCCGCCCCGCGCCGCCAGTGGCGATCGCCGTGGCCTTGGCCACGTAGGCGGTGAGTTCGCCCGTCACCAGGTCGCGCACCACAGCGCCATGGCAGCGGCCGGCGTCGTGGATGAGGGCCAGCGCCTCGGTGCGTTCGTGCACCGGTATCGACGCGGCGATGGCCTGGTCGCCCACCGCCTGCAGCATGGCGTGGCCAGTGCCATCGGCCACGTAGCAGGTGCGCCATTTTTTGGTGCCGCCGAAGTCGCGCTGCGCCACCGTGCCGTGGGCCTCGGCGCGCTCGGTGATCGTGACGTTCTGGCCGTTGATCACCACCGTGCGGTCGCCCTGCCGCACGCGGCTCCACGGCACGCCCCAGGCGGCGAGTTCACGCACCGCCTTTGGCGCGGTGTTCACGAACATGCGCACGACCGCCTGGTCAGCGCCCCAGTCACTGCCGCGCACGGTGTCTTCGAAGTGCACGTCCTCGTTGTCGCCCTGGCCCTTGATCACGTTGCCCAGACTGGCCTGCATGCCGCCCTGAGCCGCCTTGCTGTGCGAGCGCTTGGGTGGCACCAGCGACAGGATGATCGCGTCGTGGCCTCGCCGCTGGGCGGCAATCGCCACGCGCAGCCCGGCCAGGCCGCCGCCTATCACCAGCACGTCTGTGTAAATCACTTTCATCTCAATGCGCCCCCGTCAGCCATGACGGCCACCACGCGGGCGGCGCCGATTGCGGCGGATCCTGAAGCCACGCTGGCGTGTAGCGCAGGTTGGTCTGGCCGCGGTTTTCGTAGCCGATCTTCATGTAGGCAGCCAGCGTGACGAGACCCAACACGATGAAGAACACCGACAGGCCCCACTTCAACTTCTTCAGATTGCTGCGCGTGGCCTTAGGGTCCTTGCCTTCGAACCAGCCCCACTTGACGGCAAGCCGGTACAGGCCGACGCCGCCGTGGATTTCGACCGCGAACAGCAGGATCAGATACAGCGGCCACCAGCGGCCGCTCCACACACGCTCGGCCGACTCGTACGGACCGATCAGCCCGGGGTGCGTCAACATCTGGTACAGGTGCACCGAGGCCAGGAAGAACAGCGCAAAGCCCGTCACCACCTGCCACCACCACAGCGTGGTGTCCTCGTGATGCATCATCCCGGCGTGGTCGCGGTAGGCGCGGTACTGCCGGTAGTTGGTGGGGAACTTGCGCAGCGCCAGCGCTGCATGCCCGACGAACAACGCGATCACCACCGCGACCACGCACGAAACGATGAACGGGTAGGCCTTGCCGAAAAAGAAGTAGCCCTCGAACATCTTGGTGATGGTCCACATCGCGTCCTTGCCGAGCAGGATCGACGAGACGAAGAACATGTGGCCCCACATGAACAGCGCCAGGATCAGCCCGCTCATGCTTTGCATCCAGTCGAGCCGGGCTGGCCATCTGCTGGCACGCCGCACCCACCGGGGTGCCGCACCCGCAGTCTGCAAGTTACTACTCATGTGCGCGATCTCCTGCGCCGTCGTCGCTGAAGCAATACAGCCTGTGCCTGACGGCAGCGAATGATCGGCGCAGACGCTCAGAACGATGTTGATATGGCTCAACATCCGCGAGTCCGTCGCGATAGGGTTTTGCCGGTGCAGTGTGCTGCGTCGATACGCAGCATGACGCGGGTCCAGCACGCGCTGAACATCCGCCTGAGACGAGCATCCAAAGCCATGGCACGCCCTCCTCGCGCCTGGCCCGATAAGATTGGCCTCACGGCATGACGGCACGCGGCTCGCCGTCTGTCCGGCAACCCGCGAGGCCGACGCTCGCATGAGCACCCGCCTGCGGCCGCACCGCCAACCGCCAACCGCCAACCGCCAAACATGGAGAAGTCGATGGCCGTGAAACCCGAGTCCGTGGGCATGTGTTCCGCGCGCCTGGCGCGCATCGACCGCTTTCTTGCGCAGCGCTACATCGACAGCGGCCGCCTGCCCTGTGCGCTGCTGCAGGTAGCGCGCGGCGGCCAGCGGGTGCACCAGTCGGTGCTGGGCCAGGCCTCGCTGGAAAGCGGCACGCCACTGGCCGAGGACAGCATCGTGCGCATCTACTCGATGACCAAGCCGATCACCAGCGTGGCCTTCATGATGCTGGTCGAGGAAGGGCTGGTGGCGCTGGACGACCCGGTGCACCGGCACATCCCGGCCTGGCGCGAGCTGGGCGTGTATGTCGCCGGCAGCGGCGGGCTGCCCGGCACGCCGCCGGGCTGGCAGACCCGGCCCACCGACGCGCCGATGCGCATCATCGATCTGCTGCGCCACACCTCGGGCCTGACTTACGGCTTCCAGGCGCGCACCAACGTCGATGCCGCCTACCGCCAACACAAGATCGATCCCTTCGAGCACGCCGAGGGCCCCGACAGCTTCATCGATGCCTTGTCGCGCATGCCGCTGGAGTTCTCGCCGGGCACGGCCTGGAACTACTCGGTCTCGACCGACGTGCTGGGTTATCTGGTGGGCAAGATCTCCGGCATGCCGTTCGAGCAGTTCCTGCAGCAGCGCATCTTCGGCCCGCTGGGCATGGTCGACACCGCCTTCCACGTCGACGATGCACGCGCCAGCCGCTTCGCGCAGTGCTATGTCAATTCGCCCGAAGGCAGGCTGGTGCCGCTGCCCGGGCACAG
Organism: Rubrivivax sp.; assembly: GCA_035633375.1. Taxonomy (GTDB): domain Bacteria; phylum Pseudomonadota; class Gammaproteobacteria; order Burkholderiales; family Burkholderiaceae_C; genus Rubrivivax. Next base: position 2,911 of record DASQFA010000123.1, on the reverse strand, counting down.
CTTCCGCGAGCCGCCGGCCATGGCATCGGGCGGTGGCGGGCTGGTCTCCACCGCCGCCGACTACATGCGCTTTTGCGAATGCCTGCGCCGCGGCGGCAGACTCGGCGACGCACGCCTGATCGGCCCGAAGACGCTGGCGCTGATGCGTGCCAACCACCTGCCGGGCGGGCGCGAGCTGGCCGACCTGTCGATCTCGTTGTTCTCCGAGGCCATCTTCAAGGGCGTGGGCTTCGGCCTGGGCTTCGCCATGACCACCGACGTGGCCAAGACACAGATCGCCGGCTCGGTGGGCGAATATTGGTGGGGCGGCGCCGCCTCCACCGCGTTCTGGATCGACCCGGTGGAGGATGTCTGCGTGGTCTTCCTGACGCAGTTCATGCCCTCCAGCCTGTACCCGGTCCGCCGCGAGCTGCGCAGCATGATCAATGCGGCAATCCTGGACTCGAAGGCCTGACCTGGAAGGCCCGCGCCGTGGCAAGTGGCGGGACGTCAGTTCGGCGGTGTGAGACGCATCGCGGCACGTGATGCAGCCACCGCCACTGCGCTGACAAGGGGGAATCATCGGATGCCATGGAACAGCGAGCACTTTCCGGCCTCTATGCGACACCTGAGCGACGCGGCTCGGGAGAAGGCGATCGCAATCGCCAACGCGTTGCTGTCCGAAGGCATGGACGAAGGCAGAGCGATACGCATCGCAACCGTCAAGGCAAAGGAATGGGCCTGCAATCATGGTCGGGCCGGGATTGATCTGGCGCAACGAGGGCTTGCAAGCTGCCGCGATGATGATCGTGCAATGAGCCCGCCCGAGCCGCCACCCGAGCTTGAAGACAAGCTGCACTTCCTGCGTTGGGCGGCGGCGCAAGAAGCGGCAGGCGGAGCGGTGGAATCGATCGAAACCCACATGTCGTGGGTGCTTCTTGCAGGTGATCGCGCGCTCAAGCTGAAGAAGCCGGTGCGGCACGACTTCCTCGACTTCTCGACGCTGCAGGCGCGCGAGTTCTACTGCCGCGAAGAGCTGCGACTGAATGCGCGCCTGGCGCCGGGCGTGTACCTGGACCTGCTGGCGCTGCAGTGGCACAACGGAACATTCGCACTGCTGCCGCCGCAGCGGCTGCCGGCGCCGGGGCAAACCGTCGACTGGCTGGTGCTGATGCGCCGCCTGCCGGCGCGGCACATGCTCGACCAGCGCATTGCATCGGGGGATGTCACGCCCGCGGACATCGATACGCTGCTGGGCGTGCTGACGCGCTTCTATAGCCACGCGCCGGCGGTCGCCGTCGATGCGCAGGCCTATCTCCTGCGCATGCAACGCGAGCAGCAGACGAACCGCCAGGTGCTGCTCGACCCACGTTGGCAACTGCCGGGCAGCGCGCCGGCGCTCGATCGGCTGGACCGTGCACTGCACGTCCAGGCGCCGGCGCTGCAGGCGCGCGCCGCGCAGGGCCGCGTGCTCGATGGCCACGGCGACCTGCGGCCGGAACATGTGTGCCTGCTGCACCCGCCTGTGGTCATCGACTGTCTGGAGTTCAACGCGGCGCTGCGTCAGGTCGACCCCTTCGACGAGATCGCCTACCTCGGGCTCGAATGCGGTATGGCCGGCGCCCCGTGGATCGCCGCGCAGCTGTTCGACGGGTGCGCCCAGGCGCTCGACGACCGGCCAAGCCCGTCACTGTTGCAGCTGTACACCGCCCAGCGCGCGTTGCTGCGCGCCCGGCTGGTGCTGGCCCACCTGCTCGACCCGGTGCCGCGCACACCCGAAAGGTGGCCAGCGCGCGGGCAGCGCTACATCGAGCGCGCGACGACGGCGCTCGATGCGATCGACGCACTCGGCCCCCTGGAAGCCACATCGCCGGCGCAAGGGCCCTGATCGCCTGGGCGAATACCGAGTCCGTGTCGCATTTGCGCGGCCGGGCCGGCTCGCTGCACGGCGGTCACCTCTTGCTTGAAACCTCTGCCCGGCAGCTCCAGCCAGCGCAGGCTGATCTCGCACTTGCACCGCGAGCCGCGGCTGCGATGATGGGCATTGAGCCTGCTCAATAGGCTGGCGCGAGCGAACCTTAGGCTCGGGCAGTGTATGGGCATGCCATGCCACGGGGGGCGCGCCGTCCGCAGCGTCGCACGGAGGAAGATATGAAACACCCGCATCACGCCACACGCCACCAAGCGCAACCCACGCCGCCTGCGAAGAGCAGCCCGGCGGCAGCCGAGCCCGCAGGTCACGATGACGACATGGAAGTAAAGCTCCGTGAGGCCGCGTACTTCCGCTACCTGGCGCGGGGCGCCGAGCTTGGCCACGACCTGGAAGACTGGCTCCAGGCCGAGTCCCAAATGCTCGAATCCGGGAAGGCGAACGACGCCAGCCATTGATGCTGTGATGTCGGCGGTCGGTTTGGTGGGTCGAACGCCGCCGAGTCGGCCGTGACGGCTTGAGTCACACAAACGGGCCTCCAAGAAGCCGGGGGAGGTTCAAGTAGATGGCCAGCCGGACACTCCATGCAGACAGGCGGTGGTCAGTACTCGGCGGCTGAGGAGTGCGTCCATGCTGTTGTATTGCCTCGATCCCGAATGTGCACTGGGTGCGGCGCTGTCGGTGCAGCTCTATCAGCCGATCGCACGGCACGAGGAGCGTCGTTTCGAGGACGGCGAATGCAAGCTGCGCCCGCTGTCGGACCCGCGCGGCGAGGATGCCTATGTGCTGCTCGGCCTGCACGGCGGGCCGGTGGACAGCCCGCACGACAAGCTGTGGCGCCTGCTGATGTTCATCGCTACCTTGCGCGAGCACGGCGCGTCGCGTGTGACGGCATTGGTTCCCTACTTGAGCTATGCCCGCAAGGACCAGCGCACCAAACCCTTCGACCCGGTCGGCCTGCGCTACGTCGCGCAGATGTTCGAGGCGGTCGGCACCGATCAG
>DASQFA010000122.1:0-2367 GCA_035633375.1 Rubrivivax sp. | reverse complement strand
CTTGGCCACAGACTTGCGCAAGGCCTTGATTCGTTCGATTTCGTGCATGGTCTGTGCAGTGAAGTACGACTCTCCACAGCTTGGACAAGACCACATGGGTATGTCTTCTATGACTAGTAGGTCAGAGCCCTTGCCATAGCTTCGCGTGACGTTCTTGAGCTGCACACGGTTGCTCCCACAGTGCGTGCAGTCAGAGCTAGACGGCATAGACAGTGATGATGAAGAGCCGCCCGGCGTGGCCAACCTTGGCGACGACTTCTGCGGCGGTACCGTCGAGCGTGGTGCCTTGGATGACGTACTTCGCTTCACGGGTGCTGCGGTCGCGCTGGCGCTCGACGATTTGTCCCGTGAGGACGACGTTTTCGAGGTCAAGGATCGAGAGGCTGTCATCTTCAAGCTCGTCCGCTGCGTGGGTAGAGACGACATAGTTGAGCGTCCTGATCAGTTGGCGAAGGTGGGCGATGGACACCTGAGCCATGCGCAAGTGTACGAGGAGGATGAGGGGATGGCTGTTGCCTATCCCCTGATCAATGGCTGGTTGCAGCACCTCCCTTTGCGTCGTCTTGCCAAGCAGTATTCATCGAGGCTGGTTCAATGCGCCACGGCATCTGCCGGCTCGGTAGTGACGCCTTGCCAGCCCGAGGTCTGCACCTCGCAGCCGAGGGGCCCAGACGAAGCCTGCGAGCTCGCGCGCCACGGCCACCCCCATGGCGGCGGTGCGTTGACGCAGGGCCGGCACCAGACATGGACCCCATATGCGGACAATTGCGTAGCATGCGCCCCGTGTTGAAGCCCCATTCATCGATCCGCGCACACGCGCTGGCGTGCCTGTGGCTGCTGGGCCTGGCCGTCGCGGGCGCAGGGGCGCAAACCGCGCCGCTGGACGCGCCCGCCGGAGCCGCCACCGCACAGGCACCTGTAGCGGCACCCTGGGTGCATGCCTACGCCGCCTTCGGCCAGCCGAAGTACCCGCGCGGCTTTGCGCACTTCGGCTATGTCGACCCGGATGCGCCGAAGGGCGGCACGATCAACCTGCGCAACCCCGACCGGCGCAGCAGCTTCGACAAGTACAACCCCTTCACCACCAAAGGCAACGCGCCGGCGGGCTTGAGCATCTTCATGTTCGAGCCGCTGGCAGTGCTGTCGGGCGACGAGCCGCAGACCATGTACGGCCTGCTGGCCGAGGAGATTGCGGTCGCTCCCGACAAGTCGTCGATCAGCTTCCGGCTGCACCCGAAGGCGCGCTTCACCAACGGCGACGCAGTGAGTGCGGCCGACGTGAAGTACAGCTTCGACATGATGTCGGGCAAGTACGCCTCGCCTGGGCTGCAGGCGTCGCTGGCCGGGGTGGAGCGTGCGGTGGTGCTCGACGAGCGCACGATCCGTTTCGAGCTGAAGGAGCGCACCACCGACATGCTCTTCACCGTCGGTGGCTTGAGCGTGTTCTCGCGCAAGTGGGCGCCGGGGCCGGATGGCCAGCCCAAGCGCTTCGACGAGATCGTGAGCGAGTACCCGATCACCAGCGGGCCCTACACCATCACCAAGGCCGACGCGCCGCGCCGGCTGGAGTTCCAGCGCAACCCGCAGCACTGGGCGCGCGAGCTGGGCGTGCGCCGCGGCATGTTCAACTGGGACCGCGTGGTCTACCGCTATTACAAGGACGCGGCTGTGGCACGCGAGGCCTTCAAGGCCGGCGAGTTCGACATCTTCAAGGAGTACGGCGGGCGCAGCTGGGTGCGCCAGCACAAGGGGCCGAAGTGGGACGACGGGCGCATCCAGAAGGACCTGTTCGAAACCTCGGTCGGCCAGGGGCTGCAGGCGTACATGCTGAACCTGCGCCGGCCGCTGTTCCAGGACATCCGCGTGCGCGAGGCGCTGGGCTACACCTACGATTTCGACACGCTCAACCGGCTGGGCCTGTTCAAGCGCACCAACAGCCAGTTCAACAACTCCGAGTTCGCCGCCGTGGGCCTGCCGTCGCCGGGCGAGTTGCAGTTGCTCGAGCCCTTTCGCAAGGAGCTGCCGCCGGCGGTGTTCGGCGAGGCGTTCCGCGCGCCGACGACGGGCCGCGACCCGAAGCGGCTGCGCCAGAACCTGCTCAAGGCGCGCGAGCTGCTCGAACAGGCCGGCTGGAAGCTGGCGCCCGACGGCAAGCTGCGCAATGCCAAGGGCGAGGCCTTCGAGTTCGAGTACCTCAACCCGGGCGAGGGCGGCCGCCTCACCGACTGGCAGGCCAACCTGGAAAAGCTGGGCATCACGCTGAAGGAGCGCAATGTCGATTTCGCGCTGTATCGGCGGCGGCTGGAGGAGTACGACTTCGACGTCATCACCATCGCTGGCGGTGGATTCACCTTGCCCGACGCCACC
>DASQFA010000121.1:0-10695 GCA_035633375.1 Rubrivivax sp. | reverse complement strand
ACGGCTTCCTTGCATTGCTGCGCACGATGTCGCACGGCAGCGCTGCCTGGGCGAAGCGCCACCTCAAGCCCAAAGGCACGGCTCCGATAGGCCGTGGACATGCCGCCCTGGCCCCGGGGTGGTGGCACCACCCGACGCATGCAAGTCGCCCTACCCCTGTACGCCGAGCACTGGCTCTTCGGCACCGACCACAAGCAGCGCATCCGCATGCGCCGCACGCTGGTGGCATCGGGCGTGTACCTGCTGGCGGCGCTGGGCCAGTGGTGGTCGGCACGCCTCGGGCTGGCCGACCCCGACCTGGCGCGCGTGCTGATCGTCTGCCTGGCGCCCGGGCTGTTCGGCTTCTACCTGCTCATGCGCTGCGGTCTGAACCTGCGCTTTGCCGATCCGGCGCTGACGCAGCAGCAGATGGTCTTCGCCATCGTGGCCATGGCCGCAGCCTACGTCATCAACCCGCCGGTGCGCGGCATGCTGTTGATGATCGTGGCACTGGTGCTGATGTTCGCGGCCTTCACGCTCGAGCCGAAGTCGTCGCGCGCGCTGGGCCTGCTGGCCGTGGCCGTGCTCGGACTGGTGATGCTGGCCATGGCCAGGCACGCGCCGCAGACCTTCGACCCGACGCTCGAAGGCATCCACTTCGCCTTCGCCGCGGTGGTGCTGCCGGTGGTTTCGATGCTGGCCGGCGACCTGTCGGCGATGCGCACGCGTTTGCAGGTGCAGAAGTCCGAATTGAAGGATGCGCTGGCGCGAATCCACAAGCTGGCCACGCGCGACGACCTCACCGGCCTGATCAATCGCCGCCATATGGAAGAACTGGCCGAGATCGAGCACAGGCGCGCCATGCGCAGCGGCAGCGTGCCCTGCTTGTGCCTGCTGGATATCGATCAGTTCAAGCGCATCAACGACCTGCACGGCCACGCCGCGGGCGATGAGGTGTTGCGCGTGTTTGCCCGCCATGTCGGCGCGTCGATGCGCGAGACCGTGGTGCTGGCACGCTGGGGCGGCGAGGAGTTCCTGGTGATGATGCCGGACACGCAGACGCATGAAGCACGCATCGGTATCGAGCGCCTGCGTCGCCTGCTCTCGCGCGACGAGGTCTGGGCAGGGAAGCCGCATCTGCGGGTGAGCTTTTCCGCCGGCCTGACCGCCTGGCGGCTGGACGAACCGCTGCGCGACGCGCTGGCGCGTGCCGACGGCGCGCTGTACGAGGCCAAAGCCTCGGGCCGCGACCGGCTGGTCGAAAAGTAGCCCGAACTGCTTGCGGCCCGCATACGCGGGCTCATCGGAACATCCGGCTTCGCCAAAGCACTTCGTCCGCAAACGGCGCATAGCCGCCGAATACAAGCAGCCTTCACCGCAGAGGAACGAAGGACGCAGAGGTCCGCAGAGAAATACTGGAAACGATCTGAATCCATCGCATTTCCTCTGCGCCAACTCTGCGTCCTTCGCTGCTCTGCGGTGAATGAATTCGGTGTTTCGCGAGCGGCCGCTTTGCGCCGATTGCAGTCGAATGCTTGCAGATTGAATGCGCCAGCTGCCTGCCATGTACGTCCTGGCATTCTGTCGATGCCCGGCGCTGCTCGGCTCAGCCCGGTAACAAGCGAAGCTTGACGGTGCGCCCCTTGACCTTGGCGTGCGACAGGCGCTTCAGCACCTCGTCGGCGATGTCGCGCTGCACCGCCACGTAGGTGGAGAACTCGTTGACGTTGATCTTGCCGATCATCGCGCTGGCATAACCCAGGTCCTTGGTCAGCGCGCCCAGCACGTCGCCCGGGCGGATCTTCTCCTTGCGCCCGCCCAGGATCTGCAGCGTGCGCATCGGTGGGCGCAGCGGCTCGCTGCCGGTGTCGGTGAGTTCGGCCAGCGTGTGCCACTCGCTGCTGAAGCCTAAGCCCTGCTCGATCTGGCCGACGCGGCCCATCTCGTCCATGCTCGCCAGGCTGAAGGCCCATCCGGATGCGTCGACGCGCGCGGTGCGGCCGATGCGGTGCGTGTGCGTGTCGGCGTCGGGGGTGATGTCGACGTTGATCACCGCCTCGATCCCGGCGATGTCCAGGCCGCGCGCGGCGATGTCGGTGGCCACCAGCACGCTGCAGCTTTGGCCAGCAAACTGCACCAGCACCTGGTCGCGGTCGCGCTGCTCCAGGTCGCCGTGCAACTCCAGCGCGGCCAGGCCCATCGCCCGCAGCACCTGCACCAGCTCGCGGCAGCGCTGCTTGGTGTTGCAGAAGGCGAGCGTGCTCACCGGCCGGTAGTGGTTGAGCAGCAGCGACACGGCATGCAGTCGTTGGCTCTCGTCCACCTCGTAGAAACGCTGGCGGATCTTGCCCGCAGCATGCGCCTGCAGCAACTTCACTTCCTTGGGCTGGCGCATGAAGGCGGCGCTCAGCTTGCCGATGCCTTCCGGATAGGTGGCCGAGAACAGCAGCGTCTGGCGCTGCGCCGGGCATTGCCGGGCGACGCTGGCGATATCGTCGTGGAAGCCCATGTCGAGCATGCGGTCGGCCTCGTCCAGCACCAGCGTGTTCAGCGCGTCCAGGTTCAGGCTGCCGCGCTCCAGGTGGTCCATGATGCGCCCGGGCGTGCCCACGACGATGTGTGCGCCATGCTCCAGGCTGGCCAGTTGCGGGCGCATGGTGGCACCGCCGCACAGCGTGAGGATCTTGATGTGATCTTCGGCGCGCGCCAGCCGCCTCAGCTCCTGGGTGACCTGATCGGCCAGCTCGCGTGTCGGGCACAGCACCAGCGCCTGCACGGCAAAGCGGCGCGGGTTCAGCCCCGTGCTCAGGCGCGGGTCCAGCTTCGCCAGCAGCGCCAGGCCGAAGGCGGCCGTCTTGCCGCTGCCGGTCTTGGCCTGGGCGATCAGGTCATTTCCGGCCAGCGCCAAGGGCAGGCTCGCGGCCTGGATCGGCGTCATCGCGGTGTAGCCCAGCCGCTCCAGGTTCTGCAGCGTGGCCGGCGGCAGGGGCAGGCTGCTGAAGGCGGGGCCGGTTGCGGCGTCGGTGCTGGCGCCAGCTCGTGCACCTGCGGCTGCGCCTGCGCCGGTTTCGGGGCTGGTCTCGGGATGCGCTGTGCTCATCCCCGATTATCGGCACCACGCGAGGCGGCGGCCCAGGCCTCGTAACCGGCGGCAAAACGCGGCGAGGCCTGGCGCAGCTTGAGCGGGTCGATGCGGCCGCTGCGCTGGATGTAGCTCCAGGCCAGGTCCCAGGGCTCGAGCTGCATGTGCTCGGCGAAGTGTTCGTACCAATCGGCGCTGCGGTCGGCGGCGGCGACCAGCTTGTCCACCACCGGCCGGCGCGCGGCTTCGTAGGCCGCCAGTGCCGCTGGCAGGTCGCGCCCGTGTTCCCGCAGGGCCCGGGCCAACGCGATCACGTCCTCGAAGGCCAGGCGCGTGCCCGAGCCGATGGAAAAATGCGCGGTGCGCAGCGCGTCGCCCACCAGCACGCGGTTGCCGACCGACCAGTGCCGGTTGCTGACTTTCGGGAACTGCCGCCACACCGACTTGTTGCCAATCAGCGCGTGGCCGTCCAGCACGGTTGCGAAGGCATGTTCGATGCAGTGCCGTGTCTGCGCGTCGTCCATCTGCTCGAAGCCGGCACGCTGCCAGGTGGCAGCGTCGCACTCGACGATGAAGGTGCTGACCGGTGCAGCAGCGTGCGGCACGAGGCCGTGCCCCCCGCTCGGGCGGCCGGGCAGGCCCGTGCCCGGCGCATAGCGATAGTGGTGCGCGTTCATGCAACCGTGTTCAGTGCGGATGAAGGTCTGGCTCAAGCTGTCGAAGCGCTGCGTCGTGCCGTACCAGGCGAAGCGGTTGTGCAGCGGCTCGATGGTCGTGCCGAACTGCGGCGCCAGCGCGCGCCGCACGGTCGAGTGGGCGCCGTCAGCGGCGACCACCAGGTCGTAGCCTTGCAGCGCATCGTCCTGCGCCAGCGTGTGCCGGTACTCGGGACCGAGGCCGATGCTTTGCAGCCGGCGCTGCAGCAACTGCAGCAGTTGCAGCCGGCCGATGGCGGCAAAGCCGACCCCGTCGATGGTGATGCGCTGGCCGCGATGCTGCAGCGTCATGTCGCTCCAGCGCTGCATCTGCGGCAGCAGCAGCTGGTGCGTTTCTTCGTCGTCCTCGCGCAGGAAGTCGAGCGCACGCTCGGAGAAGACCACGCCGAAGCCGAAGGTGGCATCCGCTGCGTTTTGCTCGACGATGCGGATCTGCTGCCGTGCGTCCTGGCGCTTGAGCAGATAGGCCAGATACAGGCCGGCCGGGCCGGCGCCGACGATGAGCGTGCTTCTCATGACGGGCGGTGTGCAGTCCGGGCGCGTTGAAAGGCCTTGGCGGTGGGCTACACCACCTGCGCCTCGCGCAGCGGCCTGTTCTCGATGACCCGAGCCCAGCCCAGCCGCGACAGATCGAGGCTGCGGAATCCGCCATGCACCACCAGTTCGGTCAACGCGCGCCCGACGGCCGGCGCATGCTGCAACCCATGGCCGCTGAAGCCGTTGGCAAACAGCAGGTTGTGCAGTTGCGGATGTGCACCCAGGATCATGTTGTGGTCGAGCAGGTTGAGGTCATAGTGGCCGGCCCAGGCGCGCTGCACACGCAGCGCCTCGAAAGCAGGCACGCGCCCGGCCAGCACCGGCCAGACGTGTTCGTCGAACAGTGCATGCTGCACCTCGAAGTCGTTGCAGAGGGGGTCTTCCTCTTCCGGTGGCGCCACGCCGCACAGCCAGCCATCGCCTTCGGGGCGGAAGTACACCCCGCTCGGATCGACGACCAGCGGGCAGCCGGGGGTGCGTGCCGGGCTGCGCACGTGGAACACGCAGCGCTTGCGTGCTTGCACCGGCAGGTCGATGCCTGCCGTTCGCGCCAGGTCCGCGGCGCCGGTGCCTGCCGCGTTGATGAGCGTGCCGCAGCAGATGCGGCTGCCGTCGGCCAGCACCACTGCCTGCACGCTCGAAGCGCTGCACTGCACATGCACCACGCGCGCCTGTCGGTACACCGCACCCAGCGCGATCGCTTTGCGGCGCAGCGCCATCATCAGGCTGTAGGCGTCGAGCCAGCCTTCGCCGGCCAGGCCGAGCGAGGCACCGGCCAGGTCGGTGGTGTGCAGCCAGGGAAAGCGTTCGCGCAGTGGCACCGGGTCGAGCAGCAGCACCTGCGCGCCGCACGCGCGCTGCGTATGGTGGTTGGCGCGCAGCGTATCCATGCCCGAAGCTCCGGCCAGGAACAGGTAGCCGCCTTCGCGCCAGGCCACGTCGGGCACGCTGCCATCGACGGCCAGGTGCCTGCCGATGTCCTTGACGAAGGCGCTGCCGAACATCGACATGCGTATGTTCTCGGGCGTGGAGAACTGCTGCCGGAGCGATGCCACCGACAAGGTGGTGGCGCAGTGCCGGTAGGCGAAGTCCTGCTCCAGCACCAGCAGCGTGCCGTCGAAGCCGGGCTCGGCCGCCAGGAAGTAGGCCGCCGCGCTGCCCACGGCCGCGCCGCCGACGATGACCACGTCGAAGCTGTTCATCGCAAGCAGGCTGCAGGGCCGAATATCATGCCGCCATGATCGCAGAGCCCGAGACGCCCCGCCTCGAACCGCTGTCGCTGCAGGTGGATGGCGGCATTGCCCGACTGCAGTTGAACCGGCCGCAGCGTTGTGCGGCAGTCCCGGCAGCGAGCTGGATGCCGACGCCTTGCGGGCGGCCTGTCGCGATGCCGAGACGCTGGCCACGCAGCAGCGCAACAATGGCCAGCGCAAGGCCTGAGCCGCGCTGATTCGTCACCTTGAGTAAGAGACAACCCCGTGGCCGCCGCCAACCTGCTTGCCCTGATCGACGATATCGCCAGCGTGCTGGACGACGTGGCCCTGCTCACCAAGGCGGCGACGAAGAAGACGGCGGGCGTGCTCGGTGATGACCTGGCGCTGAATGCGCAGCAGGTCAGCGGCGTGGCCGCGGATCGTGAACTGCCGGTGGTGTGGGCCGTGGCCAAGGGGTCCTTGCTGAACAAGGTCATCCTGGTGCCGCTGGCGCTGGCCATCAGCGCCTTCGCGCCCTGGGCCGTGACGCCGCTGCTGATGGTGGGCGGCGCCTTCCTGTGCTACGAGGGCTTCGAGAAACTGGCGCACCGCTTCCTGCACAGCCGCGAGCAGGATCAGGCGCACCGTGCCGAACTCGCGCGTGTCCTGGCCGACCCGGCGATCGACCCGGTGGCCTTCGAGAAGGACAAGATCAAGGGCGCGGTGCGCACCGACTTCGTGCTCTCGGCCGAGATCATTGCCATCACGCTGGGCACGGTGGCGGCCGCGCCTTTCGCGACGCAAGTCACGGTGCTGGTCGGCATCGCCTTGCTCATGACCGTGGGCGTGTATGGCCTGGTGGCCGGCATCGTCCGGCTCGACGACGCCGGGCTGCACCTGTCGCGCGCCGCCGGAACGTTGGCCTGGCAGCGCTTGCAGCGCGCCATCGGGCGCGGCATCCTGCAAGCCGCACCTTGGTTGATGAAGGCGCTGTCGGTGGCCGGCACGGCGGCGATGTTCCTGGTGGGCGGGGGCATCCTCACGCATGGCCTGGCACCCTTGCACCACACGATCGAAGTCTTGACGCAGCGCGCCGCCGCGTTGCCCTGGGGTGGCGGCTGGCTGGCCGCGCTGAGCCCCTTGCTGCTGGATGCTGCCGTCGGCATCGTCACGGGTGCGTTGGTGTTGCTGGTCGTAAGCACGGTAAGCAAGTTCAGGCGCCTGGCCACGAGCGCCTAGCTGCTGCACCGAGCAGAGCGCGACCGTGCCAGGCGGCGCTCGATTGCGGTAGTTTTCGTGCCCCGCGCGGCGCGCTCGCGGCATAGCATGCGCGCATGATCTCCATGCAAGGGGTGCCTTCTTCGCTGATCGCGAAGAACGAGTCCTGGGTGCGCAAGCAGGCCCAGGCAATGGCTCGCCATTTGCCTTCGAACGTGGAGAAGGCCGACCTGATCCAGGTCGGCCTGATCGCCGTGGCGCAGGCCTCGCTGGGTTTCGTATGGGACGGTGATCGCGATTCGCCCGAGGCCAGCGAAGCCTTCTTGCGCTATGCGCGTGCCCGTGTCAAGGGTGCGATGCTCGACGAGTTGCGCCAGATGGACCACCTGGGCCGCGGCCAGCGGCGCAAGATCAAGGTGCTGCAGATCGCGCGCGAACGCTGGCGCGGTGCGCACGGCAGCGAGCCGAGCATGTCGCAGCTCAGTGAGCTGTGCGGCATGAGCATCGACGAGATGTCGCGGCTCGAACAGGCGGATCTGCAGGGTCGGTTCAGAAGCAGCGCCGGCGAGACCGAAGACGACGAGCCGATCGAGCACCACGCCGCGACGCCGTGCGACGAGGTCGAGGCGCGCGTCGATACCGGCATCGTCATGCTCCGGCTCGAGCGCTTTTTTGCCGCGTTGCCGCAGCGCGAGCGCCAGGTCATCGACGCCTACCTGGGCGTGGGCCTGACACCCACCGAACTGGCGGCCGAGTTGAAGGTCACGCCCTCGCGCGTTTCCCAGATGTTCAAGGCGCTGGTGCAGCGCACCGCCGTGCACTTTGGCCAGGATCCCAGGCGCGCCATCGACCGCCTGCCCGGACGCACGCCAGAAGCATTCGAACAGCGCATGGCCGAACGCGAGGTGGAGCTTGCCACACGCGCCGACGAAGGGCCGTGGGGGCGTTTGGTCGAAGAGGTGCTGACCAAGCCGATCGAGCCACCGCAGCCGCAACGGCCTGCGGCTGGCGCAAAGCGACTGCGCGTCAGCAGCGACACGCGCTGGGGCTGAGTGTTTGCACCGGGCCTTGCCTGCGCACCGCCCACGCTGCGCGAAGGTCGCGGTTCGTGTTTGAGCCAGGAGGACAAGCTGCGGACGGTCTTTATCGCTCTATCGCGCTGCCAAGGCGCAGCTGCGACTGCATCCGGCGCAAAGCCGCCGTTGGCGAAACACCGAATTCATTCACCGCAGAGCAGCGGAGGACGCAGAGTTGGCGCAGAGGAAATGCAATGGATTCAAATCGTTTCCTGTATTTCTCTGCGGACCTCTGCGTCCTTCGTTCCTCTGCGGTGAAGGCTACTTGTATTCGGCGGCTTTGCGCCGCTTGCAGCCGGTGCCGACAAAGCATGGCAAACAAGTGCATGCGCAAATGGGCACCACCGCTTGCTTGCCCACGCGGTGACACGGCATCCAGACCCGGCTGCGGCCTGGTAGGGGCCGCAGCTCAAAATCAGCGTCCCTTGATGCCCAGCAGTTCCACTTCGAACTGCAACGTGGCATTGGGCGGCACCGCGCCACCGGCACCGCGCTCGCCGTAGGCGATGGCGGGTGGGCAGGTGAGTTTGGCCTTGCCGCCGACCTTCATGCGCTGCACACCTTCGGTCCAGCACTTGATGACGCGGTCGAGCGGAAACTCGATCGGCTGGCCGCGCTTGTAGGAGCTGTCGAACTCCTTGCCGTCGGGGAAGGTGCCGCGGTAGTGCACCTTCACGGTGTCGGTCGGCCCCGGGCCGGGCCCTGTACCGTCCTGCAGCGAGCGGAACACCAGTCCACTGGGAGTGACCACCGCACCGGGTTCCTTGGCGGCGGCGGCAGCCGCCGCGTTGTCGGTCTGGGCCTGTGCCGACAGCGCACACAGCAGCATCAGGGCAGGGGCCGGGAAAGTGAATCGCATCGCCAGGTTCCTTGGAGTGAAGGGCAGCCCGCATTGTCGCCGCAGCCGGCCGTCAGGAGCGGGTTGCGAATCCGGCAAGAACCGTCCTCGAGGGGGCCGAATGGCGCGCTCTCTACGCCCCGAGCGCGACAGGCTTCTAGAAACCGAAGGACAGTGCGATCAAGGCATCGGCTTGCGTGAAGCCATCACCCTTGATCGCGACCACGCAGCCGCCCGAACAGAACAGGTTGGTGTTGCTGTTGATCAGCGTGAAGTAGCCGCGCAGCTCGAAGCGCACCGACAGTGGCCCGGAGATCGGCAGTTGGTAACCCAGCCCCAGGTTCAACGACGGGCGAAACTCCGCAGACAGACCCGACAGACCAGGGGCCAGCCGGGTCACGCCCAGGCCACCGACCACATAGGCGCCGCGGCCGATGCCACCTTCGAAATAGTTGGTGCCGCCCAGGTGCAGGTACGACACGGTCATCGGCACGGTCGGCGTGGTGCCGGTCGCGGGCAGGTCGGCGGACTGGTACGAGGCGAAGACCTGCGCCTGGCGCGATGGGTCGATCGCCCAATCGAAGCTGATGGCGCCGGTGGCGCTGCTCTTCAGGCTGATCGACTGGAAAGGGCTGGTGCTTTCGTCGAAACTGCCACCCCCTCGATAGCCGCCGTACACGGTGATGGCGTTCTGTGCGGCGCAGGGCAGCGCCAGGGTGGCCAGCAAGGTGGCGGCAAGGACGGGGTGGCGCATGCGCCGATCTTAAGCGTGCGGCCGCGCTCGTCTGGGTTAGTCTGGCGACATCGATCACGAAGAGAACCCGCCCGATGAAGACTTATCGCATCGAAGTCCAGCGCATCAAGGGCATGTCCAATGCCAACGGCATGCTGCATGCGCTGGTCGACGCCAGCGTGCTGCCCGGCACCACGCGCGAAGACAGCGAACCGACCAGCTGGCTGAGCCTGAGCGAAGAATCCGCGCGTACCCTGCAGCTGTTGCTGAAGGCGCAGTTTGCGCAGATCGACGGCCGCAAGGCGCGCAGCCAGCGATGACCGCGCCGGGCGACCTGCTCGCCCGCACCGCGCGCTTTGCCCGCGGTGGTGGTGGCGCCGGGCGCGGCGCGCAGGGAGGCCGAGCGCCGCAACTCGCCGCGGCTCGAGCCAGGCTCTACTGCACGCGCATGGCCGACCGCCAGTTGGCAGCGCTGGCGCAGGCGATGGGCGGCGAAGGCTTGCGCGAGCGCCACCCCTTCGGCCGGCATCTGGTGCACGCGCGCGCGGCCTCGTTCGTGGACGGTTCCACCGAGATGCTGCTCGAACGCATTGCGGCGCGTCAGGGCAGAATCGTCAGAGCGCAGCGCCTGAGAAGGTTGCCCCCGGAAAACCCTGAGGCATGAGATGCGGCGTTCTCGCGTACAACCTGTTCCAACACCCACCCGAGGAGATGTTCTGATGCGCCGTGCCCAAATCCTGTCGGCGGTTGCCGCCGCTACCGTGCTGCTGGCGGCCTGTGCCACGTCGCCTTCGAGCGGCCCGATGAGCTTCTTCGTGACCAGCACCAATCCGGGCAATGGCGGCAACCTCGGCGGCCTGGCCGGTGCGGACGCCCAGTGCCAGAAGCTGGCCGCCGCGGTGGGTGCCGGCGGCAAGACCTGGCGCGCCTACCTCAGCGTGCCAGGCGCCTTCCCGTCGCCGACGAATTCGCAGGGCGTGGCCTCGATCAACGCGCGCGACCGCATCGGCCAGGGCCCCTGGCACAACGCCAAGGGCCAGCTGATCGCCAGCGACTTGGCGCACCTGCACAACGGCAACCTCATCAGCAAGGAGATGGCGCTCGACGAGAAGGGCAACGTCATCAAGGGCCTCGGTGACACGCCGAACGAGCACGACATCCTCACCGGCTCGCGCGCCGACGGCACTGCTTTCGCGCCGCAGACCGACACCACCTGCAAGGCCTGGACGAGCAGCACCGACGGATCGGCCATCGTCGGCCACCACGACCGCATCGGTCCGCTCCCCGAGAACTGGGCCAAGTCCTGGAACTTCTCGCACCAAT
>DASQFA010000120.1:0-35048 GCA_035633375.1 Rubrivivax sp. | reverse complement strand
CCTCATCGGGTTCTCGAACGGGGGCGCGCTGGCGATGAAGTACGCGCTCGACGCGATCGAGGATCCGGCGCTGCCGCGTGCCGACCGTGTCGTGCTGCTCACGCCGATGATCGGCATCACCCGCTTCGCGCGCTTCGCGGGATTCGCGGGCCTGCCCGCGGTTCTCCCGCCGTTCGCCAACGCCGCCTGGCTCTCCGTCGTGCCCGAGTTCAATCCGTTCAAGTACAACTCGTTCCCGGTCAACGGGGCGCGGCAGTCCTATCGTCTTACCGATGCGCTCCAGGCGCAGATCCAGCGCCTGGCGCGCGAAGGCCGGCTCGGGCCGCTGCCCCCGGTGCTCACGTTCCAATCGGTCATCGACTTCACCGTGAGCACACCGGCGATCCTCACCGCGCTCTACAGTTTCCTGCCCGACAACGGCAGCGAAATCGTGCTCTTCGATGTCAACCGCACGGTGAAGTTCGGGCCGCTGCTGCGGCCATCGGCCTACGTCGCGCTCGACCAGTTGACGCCGACATCGCCACAAACTTATCGCTTCACGGCGATCGTGAACGCGGGCGACGATACCGACGCCACGCTGGAGCGGAGCATCGCGCCCGGCCAGTTGCAGGCAATGGAGCGCAAGCTGGGCATCGCGTATCCGCCCGGGATCTTTTCGCTTTCGCACCTGGCGATCCCGATCCCGGTGAACGACCCGCTCTACGGCATCGCGCCCGACCCCGGATCGCGCGGCGAATTCGGCCTCAACCTCGGCGCGCTCGACGCCCGTGGCGAGCGCGGCGCGCTGATCGTCGACCAGGACTTCCTGACGCGGCTGCCCTCGAACCCGTTCTTCCCCTACCTGCTCGCGCGCGTCGAGGAAGGCATCGACCGGCCCTCGGGCGCGACCGGTCGCAACCTCGTCACGACGCCGTCGCCGGGTCTCCCGGTCCGGCTGGAAGCGCTGCTCTCGACCTTCCTGCCGGACGACGCGGACGCCCAGCCGTTTGCGGGACCGTGACTTCGCGCGCTCGTTGTGTACGGGATCGCCGGCCTCGCGCAGCGGAGCCCGCGGACGTTAGCGCTCGACCAGCAGCGCGAACCGGAAGCGGGGGATCCGTCCACGCTGACCACGCCGCCTTTGTCGTGTCGGCCCAATTGCCCAAAACTACTGGCAGTGTGCTGACAGTCGATGGTGGCAACGTGGCGCCGATGCGGCGCTGACCGCGCCACACTGGGCTGGCAACAGGCGCCAACTTCGTGTGCGCCCTGGTGCCCGGTGAGGGCAAAAGAGCCCTGGCGCGAAAACCGGCCAGGACTACTCACGGGTCACAGCTGCTCAGTGCTTGCTTGCGCCTGCCGAGCCGAAGCCTGTCTGACCACGCACATACTGGTCGTCAAAAGCATCAATCTCGAGCTTGGCCCGGGCGCTTGAATCGCTCTTGGAGAAGACGTAGGCCAGCACGAACGCAATCGGCATGGCAAACAGGGCCGGCTGCGAGTAGGGGAAGACGGCGACCTTGTTGCCCAGCACATCCACCCACACCGACTTGGACAGCACCACAAAAGCGACCGCCGACAACAACCCGCCGTAGCCGCCAAAAAGCGCGCCGCGGGTGGTCAGGCCCTTCCAGAACATCGACAGCACCAGGACAGGAAAGTTGGCGGCTGCAGCCACGCCGAAGGCCAGGCCGACCATGAACGCGACGTTTTGCTTCTCGAAGGCAATGCCCAAAATGATGGCGACAAAACCCAGGCCGATGGTGGCCATTCTGGAAACGCGGATTTCAGCAGCTTCGGTGGCCTTGCCCTTTTTGATGACGCGCGAATAGAGGTCGTGAGAAATCGCCGAGGCACCGGCCAGGGCCAGACCCGACACCACCGCCAGAATGGTCGCAAAAGCCACCGCCGCCATGAAGCCGAGCAGCATGTTGCCACCGACCGCCTGCGCCAGGTGCATGGCGACCATGTTGCCGCCGCCAATCAGCTTGCCGCCGATCACGCCGCCTTCAAAGAAGCTCGGGTTCTGGCCGACGATGATGATGGCGCACAGCCCCATCAAGAAAATCACGTTGAAGAAATAGGCGACGATGCCCGAGGCATACAGCACCGACTTGCGGGCCTCCTTGGCGTCGGTCACGGTAAAAAAACGCATCAGGATGTGCGGCAGGCCGGCGGTGCCAAACATCAGACCCAGGCCGAGTGAAATGGCGTTGATCGGGTCGGCCAGCAGGCCGCCGGGGGTCATCAGCTTGAAGCCCAGCTTGTGCACAGCAGTGGCCTGTTCCATCAGGGTGGTGAAGGAGAAGCCGAACTGGCTGAAGGCCAATAGCATTGCAAGCGTACCGCCAGTAAGCAACATGCAGGCCTTGATGATCTGCACCCAGGTGGTGGCAACCATGCCGCCAAAGGTGACATAAATCATCATCAAGATACCGACGCCGAGGATGGCGATGTTGTAGTCCAGGCCAAAAAGCAGCTTGATCAACTGGCCGGCACCGACCATCTGGGCGATCAGGTAAAAGCAGACCACCGTCAGCGAAGAGATCGCTGCCATGGTGCGAACCTTGCCCTCATCAAGCCGAAAGGCGGTGATGTCGGAGAAAGTGAAGCGGCCCAGATTGCGTAGCCGCTCGGCCATCAGGAACAAAATCACCGGCCAGCCGGCAAAGAAGGCCAGCATGTAGAGGTAGCCGTCAAAGCCGCTGCCGTAGACCAGCGCGGTCAGGCCCAGCAGGGTGGCGGCTGACATGTAGTCGCCGGCAATCGCCAGACCATTTTGCCTGCCGGTGATGCCGCCGCCGGCGGTATAAAAGTCAGAGGTGGACTTGGTGCGACTGGAAGCCCAGTAGGTGATGCCCATGCTCAGCGCCACGAAGATGCAGAACATGATGATGGCGTGCCAGTTGGTGGCCTGCTTTTCTAAGGCGCCCTCCACCGGCGGGCCGGCAAATGCCATGGCGCAAAGGGCCAACAAGCCGAGCGCGCTGATAAAGTGAGTGAGGCGGCGCATTACCTGTTCTCCTTTACGGCTTGTTTGATGATGTCTTGTGTGAGGCTGTCGAATTCGCCATTGGCGCGCCTGACATAAATGAAGGAAAGCACCCAAAAGAAAATGAACAGAAATAGTTCAACCGCTACGCCGACGGTGAGCATCCCGCCCTCGCTCAGTGGCTTGCCCAGAAAGGCCGGCTGGTAAGCGACCATCAGTACAAATCCATAAAAGAAAATCAGCACAACGGCCGCCAGCGTCCAGGCAAAACGCCCGCGCCTTTCAACCAACTCCTGGAACTTTGGGTTGGCCCGCATCGACTCATAGATTGCACTACTCATGGTGTCCTCCTTTCATGGATGGAATCCGATTAGAAGCCTGCCGCAGCCTGTTCGGCGCCAGGGTGAGCGCGACGAACCCGAGGATCACCAACAGGCACAAAAGCAAGACGACATCGGGGTTCAACCCGTGCCTCCCGGGCCGTGGCGTCGCGTGACGCCGCCCCTGCACGAACTGGCCCACAGGGCCGGGCGCCGGTTGGCCAACTTGGGCCCTGTCGATGGTGCAGGAGCGCGAAGCACGATGCCGTTCCTCACTGTTTTCTCTTGTTCCGTGAATCCTCTGCGCTTGGTGCACTGACAGCGGCGAAGCCTAAGGCTCGGACCCGTAGTTGGGCTTGCTCTAAATCAAGTTAGAAAAGCTCCTTCAAGGGCTACACCGATCCCGGCGGCCTGTGGCGGCGTGCGTCAGAAGGCAGGTGCTGCTCAGCCCACGTGATGCGGCCAAGGCTCGCGTGCCGCGACTCTGGGCGGGGGCTGTGCCTGCAGCCCCAGGGCCTTGAGGATCTTCTCGATCACCGGCAGCCGTGCGCCAGAATCCGCACTCGAGGAAGGCGTCGAACTCGTCCTTGGGTGTTCCTGGGCATCTCGGCCCCGGTGCTGGCTTCGGTGGGGGCGATGAAGAGGGTGTGAGCCCGGACGGTCTCAAGCCGCGCACGGCGCAGCAATCGCCCTGGAGCGGTGCCCACCTTCGGGTGCCAACCTTTCGGTAATCCGCGTCCCGGTCGCGTATGGCGGTGGGCCTCGCGCCGGGCGCGGACCAGACACTCTACCGCGCGCTGGAGCGGCTTCAGCGTCTAACCACGCCGGGCAGCACGCAGAGCATTTCGTACAGCAGGTTGGCGCCGAGCAGCGCCGTGTTGCCCGACACGTCGTAGGGTGGCGAGACCTCGACGAGGTCGGCGCCGACGAGATTCACGCCGCTGCAGCCGCGGATGACTTCCAGGGCCTGCGGCACCGTGAGACCGCCTACCTCCGGCGTCCCGGTGCCGCCGGCGAACGACGGGTCGATGCCGTCGATGTCGAAGCTCAGGTAGACCGGCGTCGTGGTGCCGACACTCTCGCGCACCCGTGCCATCAGCGGCGCCAGCGACGCGTACCAGACTTCGTGCGCCGGCACGACGGTGAAGCCCTGCGCGCGCGGCCAGTCGAAGTCGTCGGCCGCATAGCCGGTGCCGCGCAGGCCGATCTGCCAGACTTTGTCGCATTGCAGCAGCCCCTCTTCGACGGCGCGGCGGAACGGCGTGCCATGCGCGATGCGCTCACCGAACATGTCGTCGTTGATGTCGGCGTGGGCGTCGACGTGCACCAGCGCCACCGGTCCGTGCCGGGCCTTCACGGCACGCAGGATCGGCAATGCAATCGTGTGGTCGCCGCCCAGGGTCAATGGTTTGCAGCCTGCGGCCAGGACACGGTCGTAGAACGCGGTGATGATGGGAAGCGACTTGTCGAGCGAGTAGGTATTGATCGGCACGTCGCCCAGGTCGGCGACCTGCAGGGTGTCGAACGGCGCTGCGCCCGTGGCCATGTTGTAGGGTCGGATCAGCGCCGATTCGGCGCGCATCTGGCGCGGACCGAAGCGCGCACCCGGGCGGTGACTGGTGCCGATGTCGAGCGGCACGCCGATGAACGCGGCGTCGAGCCCGGCGGGCGATTCGGCCAGCGGCAGCCGCATCATCGTGGCGATGCCGGCGAAGCGCGGCATCGCGTTGCCCGACAGCGGCTGGTTCTTCATGCGCGCCTACCGCGAATCCACTCCAGCGCCAGCATCAGCGTCGTCGTGAAGATCGTCAGCAGAGTAGCCACCGCGGCGATGGTCGGGTTGATGTTCTCGCGAATGCCGGTGAACATCTGGCGCGGCAGCGTGACCTGGCTCGGGCCGGCGATGAAGAGCGTGACGACGACCTCGTCGAACGAGGTCGCGAAGGCGAACAGCGCCCCCGAGATCACGCCGGGCGCGATCACCGGCAGCGTGACGCGGAAGAAGCTCTCGACCGGCGACGCGCCCAGGCTCAGGCTCGCGCGCACCAGGTTCTGGTTGAAGCCCTGCAGGGTGGCGAGCACGGTGGTGACGACGAAGGGCGCACCCAGCGCCGCGTGCACGATGATCAGCCCGAGGTAGGTGTCGGCAAGCCCGATGCGCGCAAAAAAGAGGTAGCACGCGACGCCGACGACCACGATGGGCACCACCATCGGCGCGATCAGCACGCTCATCAGCAGGCCCTTGCCCGGGAACTGCACTCGCGCCAGCCCGACGGCGGTGAGGGTACCCAGCACAGTGGCAATCAGCGTGGCGGCGGGCGCGACGATGAAGCTGTTCTTCGCCGCCCGGCCCCACTCGGCCGACGTGAACAGGTTTTGATACCACTGCAGGCTGAAGCCCGGCATCGGGTAGGCGAGGAACGAACTGGCCGAAAACGACAGCGGAATGATGGCCAGGATCGGCAGCAGCAGGAACGCCAGCATCGCGACGCAGAAGGCCCGCAGCGCCCACCAGCCGGCCTTGTCGGCCAGCGTGTAGTAGGCGGGAAAGACCGGAAGTTTCATCCCAGGCTCAACTCGGCCTTGGCAAAGCGCCGGTATACCGCGTACAGCACCAGCGTGGCAGCCAGCAGCACACTGCCCAGCGCGCAGGCCATGCCCCAGTTGACGTCGACGTTGGTGTACTGGGCGATGTAGTACGACAGCATCTGGTCGTTCGGTCCGCCCAGCAGCGCCGGGGTCACGTAGTAGCCGATGCTGAGGATGAACACCAGCAGCCCGCCGGCGCCGATGCCGGGCCAGGTCTGCGGCACGTAGACGCGGAAGAACGCCGCCAGTGGCGGGCTGCCCAGCGACACCGCGGCGCGCAAGTAGGTCGGCGGCACCGACTTCATCACGCTGTACAGAGGCAGGATCATGAACGGCAGCAGGATGTGCGTCATCGCGATCACGACCCCGGTGCGGTTGAACAGCAGCGCCATTGGCTCGGCCACGATCGACAGCGACAACAGCGCCTTGTTGACGAGGCCTTCGCGCTGCAGCAGCACGATCCACGCCGCCACGCGGACCAGGATCGAGGTCCAGAACGGCACCAGCACCAGGATCATCAGCACGTTGGCCTGGCGCGCCGGCAGCGTCGACAGCCAGTACGCCAGCGGGTAACCCAGCACCAGGCAGGCCAGGGTGACGACGGCGCTGATCTCGAAGGTGCGCAGCAGGATGCGCGAGAACACGCGCTGGTCGGGCGCGACCTGCTCGATGCTGCCGTCGATGCCGCGCCTTAGGTCGACCGAGGTCAGCAGGTAGTCGGGGGTCCAGCGCGACGCGTTCTTGGCGATCGCCTGCCAGAAGGGCAGCTCGGCCCAGCGCGGGTCGAGCGCCAGCATGCGATCACGTACTTCGAGGTCGCTGCGCGCGGGGGCGTCCTTCCAGTCGCCCACCGCCGCGCGGTAGGTTCCCATGACCAGCGAACGACCGCCGGGCACTTCGCTGTTCAGGCGCCGCGCGAGCGCGCCCGCCTGCGCGCCTTCGTCCAGGCTGGACAGGTCGCGCGCCAGCGCCGCGAAGGCCTGCGCCGGCGGCTCGGACTTGCGGTCCCAGTGCGACAGCGCCTCGCCTGTGAGCGGCAGGTTGCGCGCCACCTCGGGGTTCTCGACCGCGCGCACCAGCAACGCGCCGATCGGGATCAGCAGCGTGAACAGCAGGAACAGCAACAGCGGCAGCGTGAGCGCGATCGCCGTCCACCGGCGCCGCGATCCGGCGCGCCGCAGCGAGCGCGCGAGTTCGGGCGAGCCGATGGTGGCGGATGCGCCGACGCGGGCAGCAGCCATCACCACCCGCCCGCGCCCGCAGCCGCCTTACTGGGTGGCCCAGGAGGCGAAGCGCTTCTCCAGGGCCTCGCCCTGGTCGGCCCAGAACTTGATGTTGAACTCCAGCCCACCCGCGGCGTTGGCCGGGGCCGTCGGCAGGTTGGCCAGCGTCTTGGCATCGAGCTTGGCCAGGGCCTTGGTGTTGGTCGGGCCGTAGGCGATGTTGCGGGCGTACTCGGCCTGGCCGTCGGCGCCCAGCGCGAGGGCGAGGAACTTGTACGCCGCCTCGCGGTTCGGCGAACCCTTGACGATGCCGAAGTACTCCAGGTCGTAGATCTGGTTGACCCAGTTGATTTTCAGGTTCTTGCCCTCGCGCGCAGCGGCATCGATGCGGCCGTTGTAGGCCGTGGCCATGACCACGTCACCGGCGACGAGGAACTGCGGCGGCTGCGCGCCGGCTTCCCACCACTGGATGTGGGGCTTGAGTTCGGTCAGCTTCTTGAACGCGCGGTCGGCGCCGGCCGGCGTGGCCAGCACCTTGTAAACGTCCTCGGCCTTCACGCCGTCGGCGAGCAGCGCGAACTCGAGGTTGTAGCGCGCGCCCTTGCGCAGGCCGCGCTTGCCGGGGAACTTCTGCGTGTCCCAGAAATCGGCCCAGGTCTTCGGGCCGTCCTTCAGCTTGTCGCCGTTGTAGGCCATCACCGTGGACCAGACGAAGATGCCGACGCCGCAGTCGGTGACGGCAGCCTTGGGCGAGAAGTCGGCCTTGTTGCCGATCTTGCTGTAGTCGAGCTTCTCGAACAGGCCTTCGTCGCAGCCGCGGCCGACGTCGGGCGACTCCAGTTCGACCAGGTCCCAGGTGATGTTCTTGGCCTCGACCATGGCCTTGACCTTGGCCTGTTCGCCGTTGTACTCCACCGAGACCACTTTGGTGCCGGTGGCCTTTTCGAAGGGCTCGTAGTAGGCCTTCTTCTGGGCATTGGCGTTGGCGCCGCCGAAGTTGACGATGGTCAACTGCGACTGCGCGAAGGCGGGCAGGGCGAGCATCAGGGCGATGCTGGCGAAGAGGTGGGTGGTCTTCATCGGGGGTCTCCTTCGGTGGGCTGGGGGGAAGCGGGTGTCAAGCGTAAAGCCGCAGGCAGGCGGTCGGAAAGCGCAACCAGACCCTCTGCCCGGACACCGGCTGCTCGCCGGACGACAAGGGCAGCTTGACGGTGGCAGGTGCCTGGCCGGCCACCGCACAGCGCAGGCGCAGATGGTCGCCGAAATAGATCACGTCGTTGACGGCAGCCTGCAGCGTGTTGCCGGTGTTTTCGGGCGCTGTGAACAGTGCCTCGATGCGCTCGGGCCGCACCGAGCCCACGATCGACGAACCCGGCTGCGTGCGGTTGACATTGACGCCGGCCAGCCGCTCGCCGGTGGCCAGCACCAGTTCGGCGCTGTGCGCATCGGCCGTGCCCACCGTGCCCTGCAGAAGCGTGCTGTCGCCCACAAACCCGGCGACGAAGCGGTTGGCCGGGGTCTCGTAGAGCTTCTCCACGGCGTCGATCTGCTGGATCTCGCCGTCGTTGAAGACGGCGACGCGGTCGCTCATGGTCAGGGCCTCGCCCTGGTC
Organism: Rubrivivax sp.; assembly: GCA_035633375.1. Lineage (GTDB taxonomy): Bacteria > Pseudomonadota > Gammaproteobacteria > Burkholderiales > Burkholderiaceae_C > Rubrivivax. The sequence continues at coordinate 26,333 of DASQFA010000120.1, read as the reverse complement.
GTGCGTGACGTAGACGAAGGTCACACCGAGCTGGCGGTGCAGCTCCTTCAACTCGATCTGCATGTGTTCGCGCAGCTGCTTGTCCAGCGCGCCCAACGGTTCGTCCATCAACACCAGTTGCGGGTCGAACACCAGAGCCCGTGCGAGGGCGACACGCTGCTGCTGGCCGCCCGAAAGCTGCGAGGGAAAGGCCTGGTCCCGTCCCTTCAGCTGCACCATCGCCAGGGCCTTGCTCACGCGCTGCGCGATCTCGGCCCTGGGCACCTTGCGCACGGTCAGGGGATAGGCCACGTTGTCGGCCACCCGCAGATGAGGGAACAGCGCGTAGTTCTGGAACACCATGCCGAAGTTGCGCTTGTGCGGCGGCGTGCGGGTGATCGGCTGGCCGTCGAGCAGGATCTCGCCGGCGGTCGGGCTCTCGAAGCCGGCCAGCATCATCAAGGTGGTTGTCTTGCCGGAACCCGATGGTCCCAGCAGGGTGAGGAACTCGCCGCGCCGGATCTCGAGATCGAGCTGGCGTACCACCAAGCTCACGCCGTCGTAGGTCTTCTCAACGCCAGCAAACGTGACAAGCGGCATGGCGTTGTTCAAGATGGACCTCCGGGTGCTCGGGCCCAGCCGGACTGACCTTCTGGATCGAGAGCTGAAGCATAGCGCAGCGCCGATCCGCGGTCGATAGCGCGCGCGCCAACGTGGCCCGCGCCCGCCAGAAACATGGGTCGCGCGTGGCCGTTGCGTGCCTCGGCGTCGTCCACAGAAAGCTCCCCGCGGCATGAAAGCCTCCGAGATCTTCAACAAGCGCTGCGAAGCCGGCATCGGCAAACGAGGTCACGTGAGCTGCAGGATGCGGCGAGCACAGTTCATGACAACCAGGGCGACCACCAAGCCGATGATGAGATCGGGATAGTGCGAGCCGGTCATTGCCACCAGCGCGCCTGCGACGATCACGCCAGCGTTTGCGATGACGTCGTTGGACGAGAAGATGTAGCTCGCCCTCATGTGCGCGCCGGCGTGCCTGTTCTTGGCGATGAGGACCAAGCAGGTCGCGTTGGCGATGAGTGCAACGAGCCCCATTCCCATCATGAGCCCGGAGACGGGTTCGCTTCCGAAGACGAAGCGGCGCAACACCTCTGCCAGCGCCAGCAGCGCCAGCCCCAGCTGCAGCCATCCGGCCGTGTGTGCGGCACGGGTCTTCAACGCGGCGGAGCGTCCCACCGCATAGAGCGACAAACCATAGACCGCAGCGTCGGCAAACATGTCCAGCGAGTCGGCGATGAGACCCGCGGACTGTGCCCTGAAGCCCACCACGATCTCGACGACGAACATGACAGCGTTGATCCAGAGCAGCAGCTTCAGCAGCCGCGCCTCGGCTTCGTCGTCCGGCACTTCGATCTCGTCGTCATCGTCCGAGCTGCTCGAGCGGGCGGACTGAACGAGCGTCGCCCCCAGGCCCAGCGGCTGCAGCCGCTGGAGCAGCTCGGCAACAGGCGCGCTGTGCAACGCGGTCAGCCTTCGCTGATCCAGGTCAAAGGACAGCGACAGCACGCCGCCGACCCCCTGCAAGGCCATCTTGATCAGGTTCTCCTCGGACGGGCAGTCCATCTTCGGGACGGCGAAAACACTTTGGATGCGGTGGGACGTGCTCATGGGCAAAACTGGAAACCCTGCACCAACTGCAAGCTCAACCCCCAGTCAGCTAACGTTCGCCGCCAGAAAATGTTGGCGCTGATGTCCGCCCGCTCGTAGGGATCGTGCATCAGGTTGAAGACCAGCCCTGCGTGCACATCAACGTGATTGACCTGTGGGTCGCTGACGAGAGCCCGGTGCCCGGCTCCCACCCTTGTCTGGTTCAACGCCGGGATCTCGGTGGCATTCGACGCAGTTCTCGAAGTCCCGAATGCCTTCCTCCTCGTGCTCGGCCCGTATGTTGGCTGGCGTGTGCTCGTGGCATCCGTAACAGGTGTAGGCGCTGTAGTCGTTGCCCTTGTGGCAGGTCACGCACTCCGCATCGTGGTCGCGGTCGAGCACGAACAGCTTCGCATGGTCGAAGGTGGCCGGCTTCCAGGCCTCTTGGCTATGGCAGGCCTGGCATTCGCCCGCGATCTTCTGGTGCAGCTTGTCAGTGGGCTTCTGGTGGCAGCTCTCGCACTGCTGCCGCACGCTCGGGCGCAGCAGCTCATGAGAAAAGGCCTTGCGGCCTTGCTGCGCGAACCGCGGACTCTGGTGGTCGGTATGGCAGGCCATGCAGTCCTGCTCGATCAACTCCTGGTGGAACGAGGTCTTCAGGCGTGGCTGCGCCGAGGCCTGAACGATGACGGCGCCCTTCGTCGTGCGTAGGCCGATATCGGGCAGCGCATGGCACTCGATGCACAACGGGGCTGCCGCGCCGCGCCAGGGCTTGTGGCAGGCAAAGCAGTCCGTACCGATCTCTGCGTGTGCCGTGACGACCGGCCCCGGGCTGACCATCAGATGGGGATAGGCGAAGGCCAGCGCCACCAGCGCCACCAGATTGGCGGCGATGATCCAGAACAGCCATCGGCCTTTCAATTCCAGCCCCAGAACAAGAACGTGGCGATGATGTGCGCCAGGCCCAACACGCCGAAGGCCAGCGTGATCGGAAAGTGGACCACCCGCCACTGCTTGACGGCGTCGAAGGTCATGCTGTCCCAGTAGGTCCGCTCGGCCAGCTCGTCGGCAGGCAGGCCCTGGTCACGCATGCGCTGGCGTGCCTCCTCCAGCCGACGACGGGAGCGGGCAATCAGGAACTTTCCAGTCAGGCCGCTGGCGACGTTGATGAGCATCGCGCCTACGGCCAGCCACGCCAGGATGGCGTTGAAGTGGACGCCGGCATGCACCAGTATCAGCAGCGAACCTAGCCAGGCCAGCACCTCATGCCAGCGCAGCAGCGTGGCAGGCTGGCCCCTATGGATCAGCTTGCGCTTGCGCATCGAATAGCCGAAGGACCCGAGGATCAGCAGCACCCCTGGAATGCCGAGCCAGCGGCCGATCCAGACGATGTTCAACAGGTGCAGGGCCGCATCGATCAGCAGGGTGGAAACGACGAGCGCCACCAGATACATCACGAAGGGCAGGACTTCGTTTCGCAGCAGGCGCGCTTGCACGGGCATCAGGCCTCCAACACCAGACCCGACTCGGGCCGGCCCACGCAGAGCAGGCAATGCCCAGGTGCCACATCGTGATCCGGCCGCTGCTCGTAGCCCACCGTTCCGGATAGGCAGCGTGTCTCGCAACTGCCGCAACCGCCAGACCGGCAACCCGACTCGACCACCACACCGTGGCGCTCGGCAAAGTCCAGCAGGTTCGCGTCACGCCCATCCCAGGTGAGCGTGCGTCCCGACCGGCTGAACCGCACTTCGAACGCGAGCTGCGAAGTCGCGGGCACGTTTGCCGTTGCAGGCCTGCGCACCGAAGCCGGACCGAAGGCCTCGAAATGGACATCTTCGTTCGGCACACCCCATTCGGCCAACTCCGGCACCAGCGTTTCCATCATGGCAGCCGGGCCGCAGAGGTAGAACTGATGACGCCCATGCGGCAAGGTCCGTTTCAGCAGGGCGATGTCCACATGCCCGGCATGCTGGAAATCGCCGCCCTGGACGTCGCCGGGTGAAGGCCGGCTGTAGACGATGTTCAAGCTGAAGCGCGGGTGCGAAGCGGCGAGCTGCTCGAGTTGCACCTTGAATGCATGCTCGGCACCCTGGCGCAGGCCGTAGTAAAGGTGAACCACGCGTTCGGGCTGCTTGTCCAGGCACCACAGCAGAATGCTCATCATCGGCGTGATGCCGATGCCGCCCGCCACCAGCACGGCCGGTACCGCCGGATCTGGATCGATGTAGAAGTGCCCCGAAGGGGCCTTGACCTGGAGCACATCACCGACCTGGACGTGATCGTGGAAGTGGTTCGACGAAAGGCCCGGCGCCAGTTCAGGCCGATCTGGCGGTGGCGGCACGCGCTTGATGCTGACCCGGTAGTGATCTTCTGCCGGGGCGTCCGACAGCGAATAGCAGCGCGTCACGGATCGGACCTCGCCCGTAGACGCACCGTCGGGCACTTTCAGCACGAAGGTCAGAAACTGCCCTGGGCGGAACGCCGGCAAGGCCTGTCCGCCGACCGGCTGCAGGTAGAAAGAACATTGCGACCTGGCGGCGTCTTCGTAGCTGCGCGAAGCCACCCGGAACTCGCGGGTGCCCGGCCATGCCGCCGTGCCGGCCGGTTTCGTCGGCGGCACTTCCGCCGGGTCGCCAGCGGTCGCCGGCCGAGGCCACCGCAAGATAGCCACTGTGACGCCCACCCCCGCCTGCAACAGCAGGGCCGCCAGGATCCAGGTCAGGAGTTGAGCGGCGGTGAGGTCAGGTAGAAGCACGGCGGGCGAAATCTTTTGCCGAGTCTGTTGCTTGTTCGACAGCGGGGCATTGATGGGCATCAAGCACGGCACGGCACCTGGGCACCGCAGGATTGGCCCAGTCCTACCGTCCCGCTGCGACGGTGCCAGCGGCCCGGCAAAGCCGTGGTCACTTCGGGATGCACAGCGTCGCTTCGCCCTTTTGCGACGGGTCTGTCAGTCGCGAGACCTCTCTTGATCCTTCTTGCCTTCGGACCCGTGGCGGTCATCGCCGCGCATGTCGGCCTTGGCAGCCTTGTCGGTCGATGCGACAGAACCGTCTGTCCCAGCACCCCCCTTCGCCGCCGCAGCGCGCCCCTCGCGCCCGTTTCCCTCGAACTGTTGCCGATCCCGGCGATGCTCGGCCTTCCCTGTGCGCCCGTCGTCGGCAGCTTGGCGCTTGTCTTGCAATGGCGCGCTGGGTAGCGCCTGGGCAGCAGACGTGGGTGCGAATGAGGTTGCGCCGCTGCGGGACTGTGCAAGTGCCGGCAGCACGGCTGCGACCGCAAAGAGGGTGGCACTGATGGCGGCGGTGGCGAGCAATGTCTTCTTGAGCATGGGCTGACTCCAGGGGTTACGTGAGCCGGTCGACGATTCGACCGTGTGGGCACTGTGCCGGAAGAGTCTTGAACGGCGGGTGAACAGCGCGTTCATCTGACGTTCACAGTCAGACCGCTCGAAGCTTGTGTCGGGGAGCATGGACTGCGACCTGCTGCCGTTCACCTGCGGTTCATGCGCAGGGGCAGATCATGAAGGCACGGCACGAATCGTTGTCGCGACACCAGCCCGTCAGGAACTGACCATGAACCAGGATCTCAAGAACTTCATCGCCACCGTCATCACGCGCGCCGTGCTGCCGACCCTTTTGCTGGTGGCTGCGGTGGCGTTCACCACCATGCCCTACGCGCTCGGCCACCACCCGGGTGAGGCCGGTGCCCATGAGCAGACACTCGACCGGCACATGACCTGAGCTCCGCCTCGCCGGATACCCAGGTGGCACCACGCTCCCACCGATCAGGCCGCCGTCATGCGCGTACGACGGGAGAGCAGGACCTTGCTCAGATGGAGCAGCGGCAACAGCGCCACGCCGGCTGCCAGCGCGGTCAACCACTGCATCGGCGCCAGCGGCAGGAATCCGAAACCCCCTGCCAGCACAGGGATCGCAGTGACGGCCAGCAGGGCCAGCAGCGTGCAGGCCAGAACCCAGCGACTGACCCGCGTCAGCCCGGTGCCGAGGCTGCGCCAGTCGCTGCGGGCCGATCGGCTGGGCAGGATCAAGGTTGCGTTGGCGGTGACCAGGGCCACGAAGGCGGCGGTGCTGGCCATCCCTGCGGGCAGGTCCGACGCCAGGAGCCCCGCGTACAGGCCCACCACCATCGCGGTGACCAGGCCACCTTGCAGCAGGCTCTGCAAGACCAGCGCCATCGGCAGCAGGGGGTCGCCGGCCGACCGCGGCGGCTGCGCCATCAAGTCCGCACCGCTGTCCTCGGCCTCGAAGACCAACGAGCAGGCCGGGTCGATGACCAGTTCGAGGAAGGCGATGTGCAGGGGCGCCAGCACGAGTGGCATGCCGAACACCACGGGCAGCATGGCCAGCCCGACGATGGGCACATGCACCGCCAGCGTGTAGAGCATGGCCTGACGCAGGTTGGCAAACGTGCGTCGACCGGCCCGCACGGCCTCCACGATGGACGCGAAGTCATCCTGCAGAAGCACCAGCGAAGCCGCCTCACGCGCCACGTCGGTGCCGCGCTGACCCATCGCGATGCCGATGTGCGCGGCCTTCAGCGCCGGCGCGTCGTTCACGCCGTCCCCCGTCATCGCCACCACCTCGCCGCGCGCCTTCAGGGCCTCGATCAACGCGAGCTTCTGCTGCGGCCTGACGCGCGCGAAGATGTTCACATCGGCCACCTCGCACGCCAATGACACCAGGTCGAGTGGCAGCAGGTCGTCACCGGTCAGCACCCGGTCGCCGGCGATGCCCGCTTGCGACGAGATGGCGCGCGCCGTGCGCGGGTGGTCGCCGGTGATCATGACGACGCGGATGCCGGCGCGGCGACACTGGGCCATGGCTTCAGGGACCTCGCTTCGGATCGGGTCGGCCAAGCCCACCAGGCCGACCCAATCGAACGCGAAGTCGTGCTGGATGCCGGGCCAGTCCTGGCCGGAGCGGTGCCGGGCCCGGGCCACGCCCAGGACACGCAGGCCGCGGTCGGCCATCGTCGCGGCCTGGGCCAGGACGTGTTCGCGCTGCAGCTCCGTCAGGTGGCACAGATCGGCCATGGCCTCCGGCGCCCCCTTGCTGGCCACCACATCGTGGGGAACTTCTGGGCTGCGCCACAAGTGGCTCATGGCCAGCAACTCGGGCGACAACTCGTACTCGCGCGCCAGCGTCCACTGTGGATGCAGATGTTCGCTGCCTGCCAGTTGTTCGGCGGCCATCCGGTGCAACGCCTGCTCCATCGGATCGTGCGGCTCGGTCTCGCTGGCCAGCACGGCGACCTCGAGCAGGGCATGAAAGGCTTCAGGCAGGGCACCCGGCTGCAGACGGAGGGTGTCGATGTCGGCCCCATCGGTGGCCAGCGCGGACACTTCCATGCGGTTGCGTGTCAGCGTGCCGGTCTTGTCGACGCACAGCACCGTGGTCTGACCCAGCGTCTCGATGGCGTTGAGCCGGCGCGTCAGCACCTGCCGCGTGGCCAGCCTGCGGGCGGCCAGTGCAAAGAACACGATCATGATGACCGGCAGTTCCTGCGGCAGGATGCCCATGGCCAGCGTGATGCCGGCCAGCAGGGCTTCCAGCCAACCGCCGCGCAGCAGCCAGAACAGGCCCATCAGGGCAACGCACAGCGACAGGCCGATGAGCACCAGCCGCCGTGTCAGCCGGGCCACTTCGTCGCGCAGCGGCGAGGCCTGCAGCGCGATGGTCTGTAGCGACACACCGATACGCCCCATCTCGGTCTGGCCGCCGACCGCGTCCACCCGCGCCAAACCCTGGCCACTGACGACCAGCGTGCCAGCGAAGACCCGGCCCGCGGGCGCTTGCTTGGCCACGGCCTCGGACTCGCCCGTGAGCATCGACTCGTCGGTGGCCAGTTCATGCGCCTGCAGCAGCAGGCCGTCCGCGGGGACGCGGTCGCCTTCGGCGAGCAGCAGCACGTCGCCGCGTACCACCTCGCGGCCCGGGATGCGCACGGTCGCACCGCCGCGCAGCACCAGCGCCCGCGGACTGGACAGGTCGCGCAGGGCATCGAGGGCCTGGTCCGTGCGCCGCTCCTGCAGCGCCGTGATGCCCATGATGACGAAGACGAAGCCGAGCAGGACCAGTGCTTCGTGGGTGTCGCCCATCGCCAGGTAGATGGCGCCGGCGCCCAGCAGCAGCCCGAACATCGGTTCGCGCAGCACCTCCCAGGCGACATCGCGCAGCGTGCGCCTCTGGCTCAGCCCCAGTTCGTTCGGCCCCTCGTCGCGCAGGCGGGCAGCCGCCACCTCAGGATCCAGGCCCTGCGGTGCGTCAGTGGACATGCGACAGGGGTCAGTCGTCATCGTCGTCGTGTCGGTCCGAAGAAGTCTGTGCAGAGCCAGGGACGAGGAACCGTCCCTGCGGCGCCTGTTGCCACTCCCAACCGACGAAGGCCAGCACGGTGGCCAACAGCAACACTGCCAGCCAGGCATTGTTGCGCTTGACGAGATCAGGCCCGGCACCTTCGATCCGACCGGTGAGCATCGGCAGCGCCTGGTTCCTGCGCCGCAGCAAGCTCAGGCCGGCGATCAATGCGATGTGGCCCAGCACGACGGCCAGGAAGGCATTGCCCAAGAACTCGTGCACATCTTCGAGCCAGTCGCCGCCGAGCCAGTCGCCCCAGTCGTTGTAGGTGCCGTAGCCGCTGAGCGTGAGCGGGACGACCAGCAGCAGAAGCGCCAGCACGGCCAGGGCCATCGCCAGGTTCTGGCCTTGCCGCCATTGGATGCGCTGCGCCGTGCCGTGCCTGATGCCTTGAGGCAGGGAGCGCAGCCAGGCTGGCGCACTGGCCAGTTTGCGCAGCAGAAGGCCTAGACGCGCGTGGCGCGGGCCCACCAGGCCGTAGAGCACGCGCAACGCGAGCAGGCCCGCCAGCGTGTAGCCCAAAGTGACATGCAGCGCGCGCCAGCGCTCACCGTCGGCCGTGAGGTACGCGCCGACGAAGCTCAAGGCGAAGAGCCAGTGAAACATGCGCGTGGGCGCATCGATGACGCGCCGCTGCGCAGTGGAACCAGGCTGTGCCCATTCGGCGGCAGACGGCTGATGAGCGGGTGAGGTGTGCATGAGGGTGCTTGCGAGTTCAGTCGTTCCAGGGGCGGCGCAGACGCGCGTCCATGCCCTCGGGGAACTTCAGTTGGTCATCGTCGAAGGCACCGCGCTCGGCGCCGGTGTGGCAGGCTGCGCAGTGGGCGGCGCTCTTCACGCTGGCCAGCTGCCAGACCGAGGGGTCGAGCTTTCGGTGCTTGCGCTCGAACCATGCCGATCGGGTGATGCGGTCCTGCGGCGGCTCTTCGCGCACGCGCTTGTAGGTTCCGGCATGGGCCTGGAGCCAGCGGTTGATCTGCTGCAGCCTGGCCGCGTCGAGCGAGGCATCGCTGCCGTAATGCTTGTCCAAGCCGCCCATCAGACGTTGCCAGGAACGCGCCGGCAGCAGGCCCGGCGGATAGGCCAGGTGGCATGACGCGCACTCCTGCGTGTAGGCGGCAGGGGCGTTCGGCGGCATCAATCTGCCGCCGTCCGCGCGGGCGGGCATGGCCGCGGCCATGGGCACCAGGACGCCCAGCAGGGCGACCATCAGCCCAAGGCGACGCGAGGCACGCTCGGCTGGGCTGGGGGTCGCGGGGACCGCGGGGATCACGCAGGGACGCAGCATGGTGTGGCGGCTCACGGCTTGAGGGCGATCAGGTAGGCCAGCACGTCCGCCTTCTCGCCGGCGCTGCACTCGCGCTGGAGCACGTCCTTGCAGTTGCGCCGCAGCCACTTGTCGACCTTGGCCGTTTCGGTGAAGGCCTTGGGGTTGGCCATCGGTGCCATCGGGTCGATGGCCTTGCCCGTGCTGGCATGCTTGCCCACCTGGGTCGGCAGGTTGCCGTGGCAGGACGCGCACGACCACTCGCCGCCGTGACGGGCGTTGAAAAAGTCGCGACCGCGCCCGGCGTGCCCGGGGGCCCCTGCCTGGGCTCTCCAACGCTCGAGCTGTTGCGCAGGCGACGTGTTGGCGGCCTGCGCCACGCCGAGGATCAGCGTCAGCCCGACGGCTGGCGCAACGCTTGCCAGGCTCCCGGGCCAAAGTCGGCGCGCTGAGGAAGGTGGCTCGAGGTTCATCGTGGGTCCAGGGGATGACCGGCAGCAGCGGTCGATGGCGCCATTCTTCGCGTGGGACCTTGAACCGAATCTGAAGGGGCCGTTCATCTGAGGTTCAGATTCGAACGCCGACAATTGCGCCGTGAATCTGCTTCCACTTCCCGTGCTGGCCAGCGGCGGGCCGCGTGCCGCAACCGCCCGGCTCGCCATGCGGCCTGCGGTGCTGGCGGCGATGTGTTGCAGCGCGCTGGCGCTGTCCGGCGCCTGGGCTGGCGACGAACGTGACCATGAGCGTGCGCGCTCTGCCGTTCAGGCGGGCGAGGTGCTGCCCCTTCCGGCCCTGCTGGAGACACTGCGACGTACGCACCCGGGCCAAGTACTCGAACTGGACCTCGAGCGGGATGACGGTCGCTGGATCTATGAAGTCAAGCTGCTGCAGGCCAACGGGCAACTGCTGAAGCTGGAGCTCGATGCGGGCACGGGTCAGGTTTTGCAGGTCAAGCGAAAGCTGGATCGCATGCATGACCGCAAGGGCGAGAGCTCGAAAGAGGCTAGCAAGTGAACTGTCGCTGACCGGCCCACCCCGATGAGAGTGCTGCTCGTTGAAGACGACCCGACGCTGCGCGCCCAGTTGCGTGCCGGGCTGGAGGAGGCCGGCTATGTGGTCGACGAAGCCGACAATGGTCGCGACGCGCACCACCTGGGCGCCACCGAGCCCTTCGACGCCGTGATCCTGGACCTCGGCCTGCCGGTGCTCGATGGCATCAGCGTGCTCAAGCGCTGGCGCGAGGCCGGAGTGACGCTGCCTGTCCTGATCCTGACCGCGCGCGATAGCTGGCACGAGAAGGTGGCCGGCATCGACGCCGGCGCCGACGACTACCTGGCCAAGCCCTTCCACATGGAGGAACTCTTCGCCCGTGTACGTGCGCTCATCCGCCGTGCCCAGGGGCTGGCGTCCCCCCTGCTGCAATGCGGCACGCTGGCGCTGGACACACGCAGCGGCCGCGTCACGCTGAACGGGCAGCCCGTGAACCTGACCAGTCACGAGTATCGGTTGCTGTCCTACCTGATGCACCGCCCCGGGACCGTGGTGTCGCGCACCGAACTGACTGAACACCTGTACGCGCAGGACTTCGACCGCGACTCGAACACCATCGAGGTATTTGTCGGCCGGCTGCGTCGCAAGCTGCCGCCCGAGACGATCGACACCGTTCGCGGCATGGGCTACCGGCTGGCTGCACCCTCTTGACGCCCGCGGCCGGCCCCTTCTCCTCGTCCTGGATGCGCTCGCTGCGCTTTCGGCTGCTGGCGGCCACGTTGGTGGCCGTCGCGGTGGCGCTGGTGCTGGCGGGTCTGCTGCTGGCCGGCCTGTTCCGCGATCATGTGATGCGACAGTTCAGCCAAGGACTGCAGGCCCAACTCGACCAGATCACGGCACGCTTGGAGTTCGATGCGACCGGACAGCCGCAGGTCGACCCGCAAACCCTGAGCGATCCGCGCTGGTCGCGCCCCTACTCCGGCCTGTACTGGCAGGTGGATGGAGCGAACATCGAGCAGCAACGGGGTGTGTTGCGGTCACGGTCGCTTTGGGATGCCACACTGATCCTGCCCAGTGACCTGCTGGCCGACGGGGTGGTGCACGCGCATGAGGCCACCGGACCCGATGGCGCGCGTTTGATGCTGTTGGAACGTACCATCGCGCGCGACGACCTGCAGTCCACACCTTGGCGCTTGATCGTCGCGGGCGATCTGCGCGAGACAGGGATGGCCGTCAAAGGCTTCAACGGGCTACTCGCGGCATCGCTGGCCGCGCTCTTCGTATTGCTGTGTACCGCCGCGTTGGCGCAGGTGGTCGTCGGCCTGGCGCCGCTGCGCGCGCTGCAGCGCAAACTGAATCTGGTTCATGCCGGCACGGCGCAGCGGCTGGACGGCAGCTTCCCGCTGGAAGTTCAGCCCTTGATCGATGACTTCAACGCGGTGCTCGACCGCAATGCCGAGGTCGTGACACGCGCGCGCACGCAGGCGGGCAACCTCGCCCATGCAATCAAGACACCCCTGGCCGCCATGTCACAGGCTGCGGCGGTTGCGCTGCAGCGGCCGCAAGCAGGTGCCGATCTGGCCAAGCTGGTCGAGGAGCAGGTCGGTGTCGCGCGCCGGCATGTCGACTGGCACCTGGCTCGCTCGCGGGCTGCGGCAGCCCAGGGATTGCCGGGTGCTCGAGTCACGCTGCGGCCTGTCCTGAGCGGGTTGCTGCGAGTGGTGGAACGTGTGCATGCCGAACGGCGACTTACGCTGCGATGCGCGCCCATGGCAAAGGACCTGGCCTTTGCGGGTGAGGTCCAGGACCTTCAGGAGATCCTGGGCAACCTGCTCGACAACGCCTGCAAGTGGGCCAGGCATGAGGTGCTTGTCGCCGCGACATCCATGCAGTCGGTGAGCGGCGGCAGGCTGCGGATCGTGATCGACGACGACGGGCCTGGCATCGATTCCGATCGGCGTGATGCGGTGATGGCCCGCGGTGCGCGATTGGATGAATCCGTGCCCGGCAGCGGGCTGGGGCTAGCCATCGTGAATGAGCTGGTAGGCCTGTACGGCGGCAGCTTGCGGCTACAGGCCGCGCCTGCAGGCGGTTTGCGGGTCGAAGTCGAGCTGCCTGCCGGCTGACTGGTCGGCGGATGGATCAGCGGTGCTGGAACGGCCGACCCGAATCAGAGCCGTGCTTCATCGGCAACGGCCGGCGCTCGGCGAGGGTCAGCCGTGCCGAGCTGCCTCAACAAGAGCAATGTCGATCCTTGTCATCTGCATCATCGCTTCGAAGGCGCGCTTGGCCGCCGCGCGATCGGGGTCGGTGACCGCGGCTGTCAGCGCGCGTGGCGTGATCTGCCATGACAGGCCCCACTTGTCCTTGCACCAGCCGCACGCGCTTGCCTGGCCACCGTTGTCGATGATCGCGTGCCACAGGCGGTCGGTTTCGGCTTGGTCGTCGGTGGCCACCTGGAACGAGAAGGCCTCGTTGTGTTTGAAGAGCGGGCCGCCGTTCAGGCCAATGCACGGAATACCCATCAGCGTGAACTCCACGGTCAGGACATCGCCCTGTTTGCCTGAGGGATAGTCGCCAGGGGCACGATGAATCGCGCCAACCGCACTGTCCGGGAACGTGTCGGCGTAGAACCGCGCAGCATCCAAAGCCGCGCCGTCGTACCAGAGGCAAATCGTGTTCTTGCTGTCCATTGACGTTCTCCATGCAAAGGCAATCGAGTGCATCCCAGAAGGGTGCTGATCCGAGAATGCCTGGGGCCGAACGGTGCGCCGAGGAATTTCGGGTCACTTTGCGAAGTCGATCGGTGCGCCGTTGATCGCCCACGAAACACCGAAGCGGTCAACGAGCATGCCAAAGGCACTCGCCCAGAACGCTGGCGCCAGCGGCATCGTCACTTGGCCTCCTCGCGACAGAGCGTGGAACACGCTGTGCACCTGGTCGACGGTGTCGTACTGCACGGCGATCGTCATGCCCTTGATGCCCTCGAAAGGCATACCGGGCGGCACGTCGCCGGCGAAGATCATCGCGCCACCCGGCAGTTTCAGGTACGCGTGCATGATGCCGTCGCCGGTGGGCCGCGGGTCGCCCTCGGCGCAACCGCCGGCGGCAGCGGCAGGCGCGGGCGGCATGTCGGCATACGACATCATGGTTTCGATCGTCGCACCGAACGCCTTGGCGTAGAACGCGAACGCTTCACGAGTGTTGCCTGGAAAGCTCAGGTAGGGGGTGACGGTGGTGGACATCGCGAAACTCCTTCGGGGCAGTGGAATGGGGCCGGCATGATCTTGCAGGCACTAAGACGACGAACGAGCGACGCCGGTTTCGACATTCGTTCGCCACGATCACGGCGCTGCCGTCAAACCGCGGCTGCGCTCGCGCAGCAGTAGCCGTTCCCGCTCGTTGCTCGTCAGCGCGGCCGCCAGCTCGAGCGCATGTCGCGCTTCGTCGATCCGCCCCAGCTTGACCAGCAGATCCGCGCGGACCGAGTGCATCAGGTGATAGCGCTGCATGGCGGGCACATGCATCAACGCGTCCACCAGCGGCAGCGCGGACGCCGGGCCGAACGCCATGCCGACCGCGACCGCTCGATTGAGTTCGACCACCGGCGACAGCATGCGCTGCGCCAGCGCGTCGTACAGCGCGACGATCTGCGGCCAATCGGTCTCGTCGGCGGTACGGGCGCGCGCGTGGCACGCCGCGATTGCCGCCTGAAGCTCGTACGGCCCGCGTTCGCCGCCCAGCGCCGCGGCACGTTCCAGCCCCGCCAGCCCGCGACCGATCAGCACGCGGTCCCATCTGCCGCGGTCCTGATCGAGCAGCAGGATCGGGTGCCCAATGGGGTCGGTGCGCGCGCCGATGCGTGACGCCTGGATCTCCATCAGCGCGACCAGGCCGTGCACCTCGGCATTGTTCGGTGCCAGCTGCGCCACCACGCGGCCCAGGCGCAGCGCGTCTTCGCACAGGGCGGGGCGCGTCCAATCGTCGCCGGCGGTGGCCGAATAGCCTTCGTTGAATATCAGGTAGATCACCTCGAGCACCGACGCCAGGCGCTCGCGCAGCGCGTCGCCCTGTGGCACCTCGAAGGGCACGCGCGCCGCGGTTAGCGTGCGCTTGGCGCGGACGATGCGCTGGGCGATCGTCGCTTCGGGCACGAGATGCGCGCGCGCAATCTCCTCAGTCGTCAGACCGCCCAGCAGGCGCAGTGTCAGGGCCACTTGCGCTTCCTTGCTCAGCACCGGATGACATGCCGTGAACACCAGCCGCAGCAGGTCGTCGCCGATCGTGTCGCGATCGTCGAGCGCATCGCTGAAGTCGGGCGTCACATGGTCACCGCGTGCGTCGGCGTCTGCGCCCAGCTCCTGCTGCTTACGCACATGCAGCGCCTCTTGCCGCAGGCGATCGAGCGCCCGGTTCTTCGCGGTTGCCATCAGCCACGCTGCTGGGTTGTCGGGGATGCCGTCCTTCGGCCAGTGCTCGAGCGCGGCGACCAGCGCGTCCTGCGCCAGTTCCTCGGCCAGGCCCACGTCGCGCACCATGCGCGCCAGCGCGCCGATGATCTTGGCCGCTTCGATGCGCCAGACGGCGTCGATCGTCGAGTGCAGGTCACGCGCCATGTGCCGAACCGCGACTTAGCTGCGCCTGGCTTCGAGCTCGCTGCGCAGCCTATCTTCCTGCTCGCGCAGCTCGGGCGTGAGGGCCTCGCCGAAATCGTCGGCCTCGAACACCGGACGGATCTCTATTTCGCAAGCCGCGGCGTGCGGGTTCGGGCAGCGCCGCGCCCACTCGATCGCCTCGTCCATCGACCTTACCTGCCACAGCCAGAAGCCGGCCACGAGCTCCTTCGTCTCGGCGAAGGGGCCGTCGATCACGCTGCGCGAAGCGCCCGAGTAGCGCACCCGCACGCCCTTGCGGCTGGGATGCAGACCTTCCCCGGCCAGCATCACCCCGGCCTTGACCAGGTCTTCGTTGAACCTGCTCATCGCCGCGAGCAGCTCGGTGTCGGGCAGGGCGCCGGCTTCCGAGTCCTCGGAGGCTTTGACAATGACCATCACGCGCATGACGACTCTCCAGTGGTTTGATGATGATGGCGGTTGCTCACGCCATCATGGTGACGACGAATGATGTCGGCCGGTATCGACATCGCGCCGTAAAATCGTAACGACTCCTGCTGGATCCGACGCCCATGCGCTACCTGCTGCTCGTCTACATAGACCAGACCCTGCTTGGCGCCATGCCGCCGGCGGACTTTGATGTCGAGATGAAGCAATGCCTCGAGCACGCCGACGCCATGAAGGTTGGCGGCAGCCTCGTGAGCTTCGAGCAGCTCGAAGCGCCTTCGACCGCACGCTCGGTGCGCGTTCGCAATGGCCGCACGACGGTGCTCGACGGGCCGTTCACCGAAACTAAGGAGATGCTGGCCGGCTTCAATCTCGTCGAGGCTGACTCGATCGAAGACGCCGTGCGCATGGCGCAGGAATGGCCGTGGACACGCTACGGTTGCATCGAGGTGCGGCCCGTGCGCGACGTGGCAGCGGTGCGCGCGCGCGTCGGCGCATAGTCCACGGCGGGCCGTCGCTATTGCTCCCACAGTGCCTCCAGGCTCGCCAGCCCCTTCTCGCACTCGCCCGAAACCGCGTTGTCGGGGTCGAAGAACAGCGTCATCACGTTCCTGACGAAAGGCATTGGGCTGCGCATCGCCCAGGTTACGTTCGTTGGCGCGCTGCGACGCGAGCTTTCGCGAAATGCAACCGGCCCTCTGACTTCGGTGATCGCGCACATGTCCACGCGGCGTCGATGGTTGCCATGGGCAGGGTCGGTAACCCAGCGGCCGCGGCGCAGGACCTCGATCTCGGGAGCGTCGGGCCACACGGGCCGCAGGGCGGTTGTCAATAGAGAGTGTGGGAGACCGGCGACGAGGTCGGAGTTGTCAAGATCTTGACAACTCGCCGCGAGGCTCACCGCAATAATCTCCGATTGCAACGCGCCGACGCCGCCGCGGCAGGGTCACGAGCGAGCGACAACCATGTTCACACTGGCGGTGATTCCAGCGCGTACGTCGCGCCGGGCGGCTTCGGGCACGCTTCGGGCGCTGTGGGCGTTGGTCCTGGCCACCGGACTGGTTGCGCCACTCCAGGCACGGGCACAGGCACCGACCGACGGTACCCCGTCCGAATCGTTCTGGACCCGCGACACGCTCGGCGGTGACTGGGGCGGCATGCGTGGCGCGCTCGGCCAGCAAGGCATGCGCTTCAACTTCTGGGTCACCGGCTTCTACCAGGACCTGCTGCAGGGCGCGGGCAACGACGAGGGGGGCTTCACCGGCCGCGCCGACCTGCTGTTCGACACCGACACAGGCAAGCTCGGCCGGTGGCAGGGCGGCGGTTTCCACGTCCATGCCACCTACCGGGATGGAGACCTGCCGGGTTTTCGCGGCGGCGCGCTGTTTCCGGTCCACACCAGCGGTCTGCTGCCGCTGGGTGGCGAGGACGAGCTGGTCGCGACCTCGCTGTACCTGAGCCAGCGCTTCGGCGACGCCACCCACCTGATGCTCGGCAAGATCAACGCCATCGACCTGCTCGCCAGCCATCCGTTCTTCGGCGGGTGGGGCACCGACCGTTTCTGGAACATTGCCTTCGTCGCCCCGCCCAGCGGCGTCGTGCCGCCGGTGATCATGGGCGGCGTGCTCACCCATTTGTTTGCGCCCTACGCGCTCACTGCGATGGTGTTCGACCCGAACGACCAGACGACGAACTACTCGTTGAATCGCCTGTTCGACGACGGCGTCAACGTCTCGCTCGGCCTGGCCTGGTCGGGCGATCTCGCCGGCCGCAAGTCCGGCGCCGGCATCACGGCCACCTACAGCACGGCGGAGGGCACCGACTGGTCGCAGATCGGCCTGCCGCCGGGATCGCAGACGACGACGAAGAAGGGCTCCTACAACGTCGCGGTCGAGCTGTCGCACCTGCTCGTGGAAAGCGCCCAGGTGCCCGGCAAGGGCCTCGGCCTGTATGCCAAGGCGGCGGTCGCCGACGGCAACCCGAACCCGTTCAGGCGTTCGTTCGTCGGGGGCATCGCCGGCCATGCCGTCGTGCCCGGGCGGCCGCTCGACTACTTCGGCGTCGGCTATTTCTTCTACGATCTCAGCAACGAACTGCAGGACGCCGTCGCGCCGGTCGGCAGCCTGAAGGACGAACAGGGCATCGAGGCCTACTACGCCTTCGTGCCCGCGCCCTGACTGCGCCTGTCCGCCAACTTGCAATGGGTGAATCCGGCCAACGGCGCGAACCCGCCGGTGTGGCTGGGCGGCGTGCGAGCACGCGTCGCGTTCTGACCGGGCCGATGCAAAGAACCGTAACACCAACTTGAGGGGAAAGAAGATGAACGAAAGACTTCAACGCCACATGCCCGTCTTCGCGGCCGCAATGGCAGGCTGCATGACCCTTGCCGCGCCGGCTTCGGCCCAGCAGACCGCCGACACCATCTGGTCGGGCGGCCCGATCATCACCATGAACGATAAGGCCATGCGCGCCGAGGCGGTGGCGGTGGCGGGCGGCAAGATCCTGGCCGTGGGCAAGCGCAGCGACGTGATGAAGCTGAAAGGGCCTGCGACCCAGCTCGTCGACCTGAAGGGCCAGACCCTCGTCCCCGGCTTCGTCGATGCGCACGGCCACGTCGTCGCCGGTGGCCTGCAGGCCCTGTCCGCCAATCTCCTGGCCCCGCCCGACGGCGAGGTTCGGGATATCGCTGCGCTGCAGCAGACGCTGCGCGACTGGATGCAGAAGAACCCCGCCGTCGTCGACAAGGTCAAGCTCATCATCGGCTTCGGCTACGACCACTCGCAGCTAAAGGAACTGCGCCACCCGACGAAGGAAGAGCTGGACGCCGTCTCCCAGGACGTTCCAATCCTCGTCGTTCACCAGTCCAGCCATTTGGGGACGGTCAACTCCGCCATGCTCAAGGCCATGGGCTATGACGCCAACACCAAAGACCCTGCGGGCGGGGTCATCCAGCGCAAACCCGGCACCACCGAGCCAAATGGCACCCTGGAGGAGACCGCGTTTTTCAACGGCGCCGCGGTGGTGATCGGTCGCGTCGGCCCGGACGGCTTGAAGGCTTTCGCGCGCGAAGGCGCCAAGTTGTGGGCGCGGTTCGGCTACACGACCGCCGAGGAAGGCCGTGCTACGCCGCAGGTGGCCGACATCATGAAGCAGGTGGCTGCCGAAGGCGGCTTCGCGAACGACGTGAATGCCTATCCCGACGTGCTGGTCGACCGTGCTTACATCAAGTCCAACCAGAGCGCGACCTTCACCAACCGCTTCCGCGTCGCGGGCGCAAAACTCACCATCGACGGCACCCCGCAGGGCTTCACCGCTTGGCGCGACCGGCCCTACTTCAAGCCCGTGGGCAATTACCCGCCGGGTTACTCAGGTTATGCCTCAGCGTCAGCCGAGCAGGTGATGGACGCCGTGCAATGGGCGGCCGAGAACGGCCTGCAGGTCATCACCCACGCCAATGGCGAACGTGCATCCGACCTGCTGATCGCCGCCCACCGTGCAGCGCAGGCGCGCTTCCCGCAGGCCAAGGAGCTGCGCAACGTGCTCATCCACGGCCAGTTCCTGCGCGAAGACCAGCTCGACAGCTACAAGGCGCTGGGTGTCATCCCTTCACTGTTCCCGATGCACACCTTCTACTGGGGCGACTGGCACCTCGACCACACCGTCGGCCCGCAGGCGGGCATGAACATCTCGCCCACCGGCTGGGCCAGGAAGCGCGGCATGATCTTTTCCAGCCACCACGACGCGCCAGTCGCCTTCCCGGATTCAATGCGCGTGTTGGATGCCACCGTCACGCGGCGTACGCGTGGGACCGGCCGCATCGTCGGGCCTGAGCATCGGGTCGACGTCATCACGGCCTTGAAGGCCATGACGATCTGGCCGGCCTACCACCACTTCGAGGAAAAGACCAAGGGCAGCCTGGAGCCTGGCAAGCTGGCCGACTTCGCGATCCTGTCCAAGGACCCGACGAAGGTCGAGCCGACGACCATCGCTGACATCAGGGTGACCGAGACGATCAAGGAAGGCAAGTCGATCTTCAAGCTCGATTCCAGCCCGCGCGCAGCCGGCGCTGTGCCCGACATCAGCCCGCTTCTCGTGGCATTCGGTGGACATCGCGGCGGCGGCGGCGCTGATGACAGCTGCGCACACGATGCGATGTTCAGGATGACGGCGCTCATGGCCGACGGGCAGGCCGGTCGTTGAGTCAGTCGACACGCCGCCTAGACACATCTCCGATCAAGCGTTGGAGGACGTTCCACATGCATCGCCGCCACATCGCGCCGGCCCTGGCCAGCATCGTCATCGCACTGGTGTCCTGCCCGACATCCGTGCGCGCTCAAGCAGCCGGCGGCCAGGCTGCAGGAACACCCACGCAAGTCCTGATCACGAACGTCCGTGTCTTCGACGGCCTCGGCGATCGCCTGGCTGAGGGCATGAACATGCTCGTCGAAGGCAACAGGATCGCCAGGCTGTCGCGGTCGGCCATCGCGGTGTCGGCCGGCGCGACGGTCATCGACGCCAAGGGCCGCACCTTGATGCCGGGGCTGATCGATGCGCACACGCACCTGATGTTCGAAAGCGTACCGCAGGCGGCGGTGCTCACGGCCGACATACGTCAACGTCGCCGCCGTGGGTGCTGCGCACGCCATGCTGCTGCGCGGCTTCACCAGCGCACGTGACCTGGGCGGGCCGGTGCTGGGCCTGAAACGCGGCATCGACCAGGGCCTGGTACCGGGGCCGCGCATCTGGCCGTCGGGCGCCTTCATCTCGCAAAGTGGTGGCCACGGCGACTTCCGCCTGCCCAACGAGATCCCGGCCCGCCCCGGCGACTTCAGCTACAGCGAGCGCATTGGCGCCGCCGCCATTGCCGACGACGCAGCGATGGTGCGCCAGCGCGCGCGCGAGCAGCTGGCGCTGGGGGCGTCGCAACTGAAGCTGATGGAGGGCGGCGGCGTGTCGTCGAGTTTCGACCCGCTGGACGTGACGCAATACACCGTGGCCGAACTGCGCGCGGCCGTCGAAGCGGCCGAGAACTGGGGCACCTACGTCACGGTGCACGCCTACACCCCGCGTGCCGTGCGCCAGGCCATCGAGGCCGGTGTGAAGTGCATCGACCACGGTCACATGCTGGACGAGGCGACGGCCAGGCTGCACTGGCGATCGGTCTTTGCACCCTATCGGCGTTCGCGCAGACGCCGCGTTCTGCACCGACCGCTTCCCAGCAAGTGACCGCAGCACAGAGGGCTTTGTTCACGAAGGCAGGCACCTCGATCGACGCCGACACGGCGCGCCTGATAGCGATCGTCAAGGACATCCACCAGAACCCCGAACTCGCGTTCATGGAGGTGCGAACCGCCGGCATCGTCGCCAAGGAGTTGAAGGCACTCGGCTTCGATGTCAAGACGGGCATCGGCAAGACCGGCGTGGTCGCGATACTGAAGAACGGCGCCGGTCCGACTGTGATGTACCGCGCCGACATGGATGGCAACGCAGTGGAGGAAGCGACTGGCCTGCCCTACGCGAGCAAGGTCCGCGTCAAGCGCGAGGACGGTTCTGAGTCGCCGGTCGCCCACATGTGCGGCCACGACGCGCACGTCACGTGGATGCTGGGCATGGCCAAGGCGATGGTCGCGCTGAAGAATGAGTGGAGCGGCACGATGGTGCTGGTCGGCCAGCCCGCCGAAGAGCCGATCACCGGCGCGAAGGCCATGGTCGATGACGGTCTGTGGACCCGGCATGGCGTGCCCAAGCCCGACTTCTTCATTGGCATGCACACGGCGCCGGGACCGGTGGGCGCGGTGGTCAGTTCCGGTGGGCCGAAGATGGCGGGCACCGACCAGATCGACATCCTGTTCAAGGGCGTCGGCGGCCATGGGTCGATGCCCCAGCTGGCCAAGGACCCGGTGCTGATGGCCTCGATGGCCGTGGTGCAGTTTCAAGCCATCGTCAGCCGCACCATCGAGCCGCAGCAAACCGCGGTGTTGACCGTGGGTGCGGTGCAAGCCGGCACCGACAACAACGTGATTCCGTCCACCGCGCTGGTGAAGGCCAACCTGCGCCGGTACGACCCGAAGTGCGCGAGCAGTTGATTGCAGGTATCCGCAGCATCAGCGAGGGCATCGCGCGCACCTACGGCATGCCCGAAGACCAGCTGCCGGTGATCACGATGAAGGGCGGCTCGACGCCGCTCGTCAACACCGACGCGCTGGCAAAGCGGCTGGCGGTGCCTCTGGGCGACTTGCTGGGCAGCAAGATGGTGGTGACCACGTTGCCGCCGTCCACCGGGTCTGAAGACGTGCACCTGCTGCTGGGCCCGCACACCGATGTGCCCTTCACCTTCCTGATCGTGGGCGTGGCCGACCCCGAAGTGTTTGCTGCCGGGCTCAAGCAGGGCAAGGCCATGCCCTACATGGCGCACAACCCGAACTTCATGGTCGACCTGAAGGCCATTCCGCTCGGCACCAAGGTGGCGACGGTCTCGATGCTGGACCTGCTGGGGAAGGGGCAATGACCATGGCGATGCACATCACCCAGCGGGCACTCGCCATTGGTGCTGCGCTGTTGACAAGCATGGCTGTCGCGCCGTGCGCCGTGGCCCAGCAAAGAGCCGACAGCATCTGGTCGGGCGGCCCCATCCTCACCATGAACGACAAGGCCATGCGCGCCGAGGCGGTGGCCGTGGCAAACGGCAAGATTCTGGCCGTGGGCAAGCGCAGCGAGGTCATGAAGCTCAAGGGCCCGACAACTCAGCTCGTGGATCTGAAGGGCCAAACCCTTGTCCCCGGCTTCGTCGACGCGCACGGGCACATCGTCGTCGGCGGCCTGCAGGCGCTGTCCGCCAACCTGCTCGCCCCGCCCGATGGCAAGGTGACTGATATCGCCTCGTTGCAGCAGACGCTGCGCGACTGGGTCCAGCAGAACGCCGCTGCCGTCGAGAAGGTCAAAGTCATCATCGGTTTCGGCTATGACAATTCGCAGCTCAAGGAGCTGCGCCACCCGACCAAGGAAGAGCTGGACGCCGTCTCGCAGGACATTCCCGTCCTCATCGTCCACCAGTCCGGGCACCTGGCGACCGTCAACTCCGCCATGCTGAAGGCCATGGGCTACGACGCCAGCAGCAAAGACCCGGCCGGCGGCGTCATCCAGCGCAAGCCCGGCACCAACGAGCCCAATGGCACGCTGGAGGAGACCGCGTTCTTCAACGGCGCCCCGGTGGTCCTCGGCCGCGTCGGTCCGGAAGGCATGAAGATGTTCGCGCGAGAGGGCGCGAAACTCTGGGCGCGCTTCGGCTACACCACGGCCGAGGAAGGCCGGTCCACGCCCCAGGTCGCCGAGATGCTGAAGCAGGTGGCTGCCGAAGGCGGCTTCGCGAACGACGTGAATACCTATCCCGACGTGCTTGTCGACCGCGCTTTCATCAAGGCCAACCAGAGCCCCACCTACACCAACCGCTTCCGGGTCGCGGGCGCCAAGCTCACCATCGACGGCAGCCCGCAGGGCTTCACCGCCTGGCGCGACCGTCCCTACTACAAGCCGGTCGGCAACTACCCCACCGGCTATTCCGGCTATGCCGCGGCGTCGGCCGAGGACGTGATGGCCGCCGTCCAGTGGGCGTCCGAGAACGGCATCCAGGTCATCACCCACGCCAACGGCGAGCGCGCCTCCGACCTGCTGATCGCTGCCCACCGCGCGGCGCAGGCGCGGTTCCCGAAAGCGCAGGACCTGCGTCCTGTCCTCATCCATGGCCAGTTCCTGCGCGAAGACCAGCTCGACAGCTTCAAGGCGCTCGGCGTCGTCCCCTCGCTCTTTCCCATGCACACCTTCTACTGGGGAGACTGGCACCTCGACCACACCGTCGGTCCGCAAGCGGGCATGAACATCTCGCCCACCGGCTGGGCGCGCAAGCGCGGCATGATCTTCTCCAGCCACCACGACGCGCCGGTCGCCTTCCCAGATTCGATGCGCGTGCTCGACGCCACCGTTACCCGCCGCGCCCGCGGTTCGGGCCGCATCGTCGGCCCCGAGCAGCGCGTCGACGTCATCACGGCCTTGAAGGCCATGACGATCTGGCCCGCGTACCACCATTTCGAGGAGAAGACGAAGGGCAGCCTGGAACGCGGCAAGCTGGCGGACTTCGCCATCCTGTCCAAGGACCCGACGGCGGTCGAACCCACCACCATCGCCGACATCAAGGTCACCGAAGCGGTCAAGGAAGGCAAGACCATCTTCCGGCTCGAGCCCGGTGCGCGGGCCGACCGCGGTGCGCCCGACATCACGCCGCTGCTGGTGGCCTTCGGCGGCCATCGCGGCCCGCTCGATGGCTGCGCGCATGACGCGATGTTCCGGATGACCGCGTTCATGGCGACCAGCGGGGCAGGTCGCTGATGTACATGCCGAGCGTCGGCGCGGCGGCGCCCGTGCTTTCCAGTGCTGCCGCCCCCGTCCTGGCTTTTCGAACCAAAGTGGCAGCAGCCAAACAAGGAAGGACTAGGATGAAACTGATCTCCTCAAGCCGGTGTGAGCTGCAAGGCGTAGCCGATGTGCTGGAGTCTGCGGACCAGGCGGATGGCGGTGTTGTGAGCGTCGGCGCGGTCGAAGTGGGCGGCGCCGAGTTCGTGCCACTCGGTGCCGTTGCGCAGCATGTGCCAAGCGGCGGTGAGCATCGAGGCGGCCACGCCGATGATGGCCTTCTTGGCGCCGCGTCGTGCGCGCAGGCGGTGGAACTGGGCCTGCAGGTAGCTGCCCTTGACCTTCACGGCCGCCCAGGCGGCTTGCACCATGGTGGTCTTGAGCCACTTGCCCCCACGGCGCAGCCGTGTGCTGCGTCGCTTGCCGGCGCTCTCGTCGTTGCGCGGGCACATGCAGGCCCAGGACAGCAAGTGTCCCGGCGTGGCGAAGCGCGACATATCGATGCCGATCTCGGCGATCACGACGTTGGAGCCGACCGCGCTCAGCCCCGGCATCGTGCTCAGCAGCTTGGCGGCTTGTCGAAACGTGTCCAGGCCCAGGCCCACCTCCTTTTCGATGGCGGCGACGGCCTTGTCCAGCGCGTCGATGTGGCCCAGGTGCAGCTTGAGCATGAAGCGCTGATGCGCGCTGACGTGCCCGCGCAGCGCTTCGAGCAGTTCCGCGCGGCTGGCCTTGACGCGAGTGGTGACGCACGCGGCCAAGCGCTCGGGATCGTTTTGCCCATCGATGATGGCCTGCAACACCGCGCGCCCGCTCTTGCCCAGGATGTCGCTGAGCACCACGCTGAGCTTGAGGTTGGCGTCTTCGAGCAGCTTGTCGATGCGCTGGGTGTGAGCGGTCCTCTCGCGCACGAACTGCTTGCGCGTACGCGTGAGGGTGCGCAACTCCTGCACCGCCACAGGCGGCACGAAGCTGGCGCGGATCAGGCCGTGCGCCAGCAGGTCGGCCAGCCACATCGCGTCGTTGACATCGGTCTTGCGCCCGGGCACGCATCTGACGTGCGCGGCGTTGGCCAGCACCAGCTCGAAGTGCCCGTCGAGCACATGCCAAACCGGCTTCCAGTACACGCCGGTGGCCTCCATGGCGACGATCTGCACGACATGCGAGTCCAGCCAATCCGCCAGCGCCAAAAGACCCGAGGTGGTCGTGGCGAAGGTGCGTACCTCCTGCAGCACAGCTCCGTCGCCGGCAATGCGCGCGCAAGCCACCACCGTTTGCTTGTGCACGTCCAGTCCCGCGCAGCGCGGGTAGATGACATCCATGATCGCCTCCATAGTTGCCTGCGAAATGCGGCGACATCGGCGTGCGGCCCACGTCATCGAAATCTAGGATGCGTGCTCAGGGGCGCCAAGCCCCAGGCGACAGTGCGGGGTGCTCGTGAGGCCGCGGGTCCCACTGACATACGGGCTCGATGCACCAAGTTTGAACCGACCTCTATGCCGGACGCCGCACCTCAATTTACCGCAACGTTTCATGCGTCGCGGAAGGCGCAGCGCGCCATGGACCACTGACATGACCCGACTCCAGGCGTCGTTCGCCGCGTTGCTTTTCGTCGCCGGCGCGCTGCAGGCCCTGCCCGCGCGGGGCCAGGACACCGTCACGACGACCGCCGGCGCCGCGGCGCCGAGCGCCGAGGACTTGGCGAAGAAGCTCGCCAACCCGGTGGCCGCGATGATCAGCGTGCCTTTTCAGCTGAACTACGACCAAGACATCGGCAGTGCACGCGAGGGCAAGCGCTGGACGCTGAACATCCAGCCGGTGATCCCGATCGACCTCAACACCGACTGGAACCTGATCTCGCGCACCATCGTGCCGCTGACGTGGCAGGACGAGGTCGTCCCCGGCACCGGCAGCCAGTTCGGCCTGGGCGACACGTTGCAGAGCGTGTTCTTCTCGCCGAAGAAGCCGACTGCCGACGGCTGGATCTGGGGCGCCGGGCCGGTGCTGCTGCTGCCCACCGGCACCGACGATCTGCTGTCGGGCAGGAAGTGGGGCGCCGGCCCCACAGGCGTGGCATTGCGCCAGGCCGGGCCCTGGACCTACGGCATGCTCGCCAACCATGTCTGGTCTTTCGCCGGCGACAGCAGCCGCAACAACATCAATTCAACCTTTTTGCAGCCCTTCGTCTCCTACACCACGCCCACCGCCTGGTCCTTTGCGTTGAACACCGAGAGTAGCTACGAATGGCAGAACGAGCAGTGGTCGGTGCCGGTCAATGCCATCGTGTCGAAGGTGTTCCAGGCCGGCGGGCAAACGCTGAGCGTCGGCGCCGGTGCGCGCTACTGGGAGGACAGTGTGGATGCCGGGCCGCATGGCTGGGGCCTGCGATTCATCGTCACGCTGCTGTTTCCGAAGTGAGGCACGGCCGGTGCGATGGTGACTCAACTGCGTCGCTCGTGCGGCTTCGTAAACGCAAAAGGAAAGTCATGTCTTGTACACGTCGCCAGGCCCGCCCTTTCGCGACCGCCATCGCGCCAGCTGGCGCTGCTGCCTCGCTTTTCGTCGTCGTGCCCGCCAAGTCGCAGGGCAAGGATCTGCGTGGGC